>NZ_DASSES010000120.1:0-10260 GCF_035695185.1 Frateuria sp. | reverse complement strand
TCGGCCACGCTCAGCCACCGCGTGCTGGAGCTGGCCTACGAGCACATGCACGAGGCCGAGAAGCTGGTGGTGGAGACCGACAACGTCACCGCCGACAAGGTGCGCCAGGTCGTCTACTTCCCGGCCAAGGAAGAGAAGATGCCGCTGCTGCTCAACCTGCTCGAGCGGGAGCAGCCCAGCCGCAGCATCATCTTCGTCAACACCAAGGCGGCCGCCGAGCGCATCACCGACCGGGTCAAGCGCCAGGGCTACCGCGTCGGCGCGCTCTCCGGCGACGTGCCGCAGCTGAAGCGCCAGAAGCTGCTGCAGCGCTTCCAGGACGGCCAACTCGACATCCTGGTCTGTACCGACGTGGCCGCGCGCGGCTTGCACATCCCGGCGGTCAGCCACGTCTTCAATTACGACCTGCCGCAGGACGCCGAGGATTACGTGCATCGCATCGGCCGCACCGCGCGCCTGGGCGCCGAGGGCGATGCGATCAGCTTCGCCTGCGACCTCTACGCCATGAGCCTGCCGGACATCGAGACCTACATCGGGCAGAAGATCACGGTCGCGGCGGTCGAGCCGGACATGCTGCTGATGCCCAAGCCGCGCGAGATCGATCCGCAGTTCGCCGCGCAGGCCGCGGCCGACAGCGAGCAGTTCGGCGACAAGGTCGAGCCGCGCGGGGACGAGCGCAAGGGCCCGCGCAGCGGATCGGGTTCGCGCCGCGGTCGTGACGGCGAGCGGGGTTCGCGCGAAGGCCGTCCGGCGCGCGCGCCGCGACAGCCGCGGGCGGAAGGCGAGGTGGCCGTGGCGACCGAGCCGCAGCCGGGCGTGGTCACCACCGCTGCCGCCGCGCCGGACGCGGCGCCCTCACCGGAGGGCGGCGAGGGCGCACGCAAGCGTCGGCGTCGCCGTGGCGGTCGCGGCCGTCGCCGCGAGGGTGGTGAAAACACCGCCCCCCAGGCGCAGGTGCCGGCGGAGAACCGTGTTCCGCACGGCGAGCGCAAGCCGCCGCGCGAACGCGGCACCGGTCCGTCGAGGCCCTCGCGCCAGGTGACGGTGCAGTCGGGCGTGGAATCGGCCGGAAAGAAGCCGGGTTTCTTCCGCCGCCTCACGCGCCTGTTCACCGGCCGCTGAATGCTTGGCTTCCTTCCCTCCGGGCGCGAGTAGTTGCCTGGAGGGAAGGGTCAGGGGTCGGGCCCACGATGGGCTCGTCGAAGCCGCGCCCTGGCGTGGCTGTGCCGCAAGAACGGTCCTGTACCGATACCGCTTCCTAATAGGCAAAGGCCTCGAAGCGGGCCTCTCGCCCAACCCTTCCCGCGGCGGGCGAAGAGGCGGGCCCGCCACTCGTTCGGTCGCTCGGTGGAGGCCACAACGACCCCGCGCATCCCGTATCCTTTGCCCCTGGTGCGGGACAAGGAACCACACGCGGTGATCCGCTTCGACCAGGTGAGCAAGCGCTACGAGGGCGGCCACGAGGCGCTCTCGCAACTGTCCTTCGAGGTGGCGGCAGGCGAGATGGCCTTCGTCACCGGCCACTCCGGCGCCGGCAAGAGCACCCTGCTCAAGCTGATTGCACTGATCGAGCGGCCCTCGCACGGGCAGATCGTGGTCGACGGCCAGGCGCTGGCCAAGGTCGGCCGCGGCGGCATCCCGAAACTGCGCCGCCGGCTGGGCATGGTGTTTCAGGACCACCGGCTGCTGATGGACCGCACGGTGTTTGCCAACGTGGAACTGCCGCTGTTGATCGGCGGCATTGCGCCGGCCGAGCGCAGCCGCCGCGTGCGCGCGGCGCTGGAAAAGGTCGGCCTGCTTTCCTACGAGCGGCAGCTGCCCGACTCGCTCTCCACCGGTGAGCAGCAGCGCGTGGGCATCGCGCGCGCCATCGTGGCGCGCCCGGCGGTGCTGATCGCCGACGAACCGACCGGCAACCTCGACCCCCAGCTGGCGGTGGAGATCATGGGCCTGTTCGCCGAATTCCAGGACATCGGCACCACCGTGCTGGTGGCCAGCCACGACCTGCCGCTGATCAAGCGCATGAAAAAGCGCGTGGTAGTGCTCGACCACGGTCGGCTGGTGGCCGACATTCCGGCGGAGGAGGTGCTGTGAACGCCCCTGCGGTTGCCGAAAAGCCCGTGCCGCGCAGCGGGCGCAGCCAGCACCGGCACTTCGCCGGATGGCGCGAACACCACGGCTGGAGTGCCGCGGCGAGCCTGCGCCGGCTCGGCCGACGTCCGCTGGGCACGCTGATGACCGTGGCCGTGCTGGGCCTCGCGCTGGCGTTGCCGCTGGCGTTCTACCTGCTGCTGGCCAACGTCCAGTCGATGGGCGGTGCGCTGGGTCGGAACCCGGCGATCAGCGTGTTCCTCAAGGCCGACCAGGCAGGCGCGCAGGCCAACCTGCTGGCCGGTGAACTGCGCGGTCGCCCGGACATCGCCTCCGTCGCCGTCAGGACGCCGCAGCAGGGCCTGGACGAACTGGCCACCCTGCAGGGCTTCTCCGGCGCCGTGCACGCGCTGGACGATGCCAATCCGCTGCCCTGGGTGTTGGTGGTGCAGCCGAAGGCCGGGCTGGACGCCGCCGCGGTGGACCAGCTCGTCGAAGCGCTGCACGGCGAGCGGGCGGTCGACCTGGTGCAGGACAGCGGCCAGTGGCGCCAGCGGCTCGATGCCCTGCTGGACGTCGGCCATCGCGTGGTGCTGGTGCTGGCCGGGCTGCTCGCGCTGGCCGCGCTGCTGGTGGTCGGCAATACCGTGCGCACCGACATCGCCGGCCGCAGCGAAGAGATCGGGGTACTGCTGCTGCTGGGCGCCAGCCGGGCGTTCGTGCGTCGGCCGTACCTGTATGCCGGCGTCTGGTACGGGCTGTTCGGCGGCATGCTCGCCTCGCTGCTGGCATTGGCCATCGAGCTGGCGCTTGCCGGTCCGGCGGCGGAGCTTGATCGTGCCTACGGTGGCAGCCTCACGCTGGGCGCGTTGCCCTGGTGGCTGCTGCTCGCGGTACCGCTCGCGGCCGCCGTGCTCGGCTGGATCGGCGCGCGGCTGGTCAGCGCGCGGCAGCTTCGCAAGGCCCTCTAGCGCGGGGTGGCGACCCGCCCGGGCGCCTTAGTGATCGCCTTCGCAACCGCCGTCGGACGCGATGGTGCAAGATAGCCCCGAGGTGCGCGCGGGGCGTACACGGGGTTTGAAGTGGATGGGTGGGGAATGAATGCAGGCATTGGCGGCCGCAGCGCCGGCACCGCTCCGCGGGTGCTGGTGGTGGATGGCTCCAAGGTGGTGCGCCAGCTGATCACGCGCGTGCTCAAGGCCGAGCTGCCGGAAGCCGAACTGGTCGGCTGCGGCAGCGGCGCCGAAGCGCGCGAGCTGATCGGGCAGGGTCCGTTCGACTTCATTACCATCGCGCTGCGCCTGCCCGACATGGACGGCCTGGAACTGGCGCGCCACGTGCGCGAATCGGCCCAGGCCTACGTGCCGATCGTGGTGGTCTCCGGTGACGTCGATACGCGCCTGCACAAGCGCGAACTGGGCGACGTCACCGACTACTTCGACAAGTCGCTGGGCTTCCAGGCCCTCGCCGACTTCATTCGTGGCTACGTGCGACCGGAAGACAACGCCGAGGGCACGGTCCTTTACGTGGAGGACAGCCGCGTGGTTGCGCTCGCGACCCGCCGCATGCTGGAAAAGATCGGCCTGACCGTGCGCCACGTGGTCAGCGTGGAGGATGCCCTGGCCATGCTGGAAACCGATCGCGCGCAGGGCCGGATCGGCGCCGACGTGGTGCTCACCGACGTCAGCCTCAAGGGCGAGCTGACCGGCGGTGATCTGCTCGAGCGCATCCGCAGCCAGTTCGGTTACGGCAAGGGCCGGTTGCCGGTGCTGGTGATGACCGGCGACGAGAACCCGGCCAACCAGGCGGCGCTGCTCAAGGCCGGCGCCAACGACCTGGTGGAGAAGCCGGTGGAGGAAAAACTGCTGGTCACCAAACTCCTGTTTCAGCTGCGCGTGGCCAGGCACCTGCGCGAGCGGGCGCAAGGCGCGTGAGCGAGGCCGCAGAAGCCGAACGGATCCGCCTGGAGCCCTCCTGGAGGGCGCGCCTGGGCGAGTACCTGGAGCGCCCGGAGATGCGCGCGCTGGCCGACTTTCTGCGCGCGGAGAAACGTGCCGGCAAGGTGCTTTATCCGCCCGGGCCGGAGATCTTCAACGCCTTCGCGCACACGCCGTTCGACAAGGTGCGCGTGGTGATCCTGGGCCAGGATCCGTATCACGGGCCTGGCCAGGCGCATGGGTTGTGCTTCTCGGTCCGCCCGGGCGTGCCGGTGCCGCCCTCGCTCGGCAACGTCTTTGCCGAGATCGAACGCGACCTGGGGCTGCCGCGACCCGACCACGGTTGCCTCACGCCCTGGGCCGACCGTGGCGTGCTGCTGCTCAACAGCGTGCTGACGGTCGAACAGGGCCGGGCCGGCGCGCACCAGAACAAGGGCTGGGAAGGCTTTACCGACGCCGCCATCGCGGCACTCAACCGCGAGCGCGAGGGGCTGGTGTTCATGCTCTGGGGCGCCTACGCGCAGCGCAAGGGCCGGTTGGTCGACCCCACGCGGCACCTGGTGCTGAGCTCGGTGCACCCCTCGCCGTTGTCGGCGCACCGTGGCTTCATCGGCAACGGACACTTCTCCGCCGCCAACCGCTATCTCGAGAGCCGCGGCGAGCCGCCGATCGACTGGTCGCTGCCGCCACGTTCCCGGCTGGGCGCGTGAGCACGGCTCCCGGGTCCGTTCTGCCCCCGCGCAAGGCGACTGTCCCGGTGCCGAGGCCCTGCCACCAGTTCACAGCCGATAGATCGCCCATCTGAACAATGGCCGCATGACCACGTGGCAAGTGCTGGCAGTGCCGCCTGCATTGCTGTACGATTCGGTTCATTAAATCCCGCAGCGAAACTTTCGCCTTCTTTAGCACTCTCAACAGTGGAGTGCTAAGCTGCGATTTACTTGCCGGAGGTTCCACATGTCCCAAGCCTTGGTGACCGCCAACCTGCCGATCCCCAGCGTCGTTGGCAGCCTGGATGCCTACATTTCCGCCGTGCACCGCATCCCGGTGCTGAGCCACGACGAGGAACAGGCGCTGGCGCGCCGTTTCAACGAGGAAAATGACCTGAATTCGGCCAAGAAGCTGGTGATGTCGCACCTGCGCTTCGTGGTCCACGTGGCCCGTGGCTATTCGGGCTACGGCCTGCAGCTGGGCGACCTGATCCAGGAAGGCAACATCGGCCTGATGAAGGCGGTCAAGCGTTTCGACCCGGACCAGGGCGTGCGCCTGGTCAGCTTCGCGGTGCACTGGATCCGCGCCGAGATGCACGAATTCATCCTGCGCAACTGGCGCATCGTGAAGGTCGCCACCACTAAGGCCCAGCGCAAGCTGTTCTTCAACCTGCGCAAGAGCAAGAAGCGCCTGGGCTGGATGAACGCCGAGGAGGTGCGCGTGGTCGCCCATGACCTGGGCGTGCCGGAGGCCACCGTGCGCGAGATGGAATCGCGCCTGTCCGGCCGCGACATCGGTTTCGAGGCACCCGCCGACGCCGACGACGACGCCAAGCCCGCGCCGGAGGCGTTCCTGGTCGACGACGGTGCCGACCCGTACGACAACGTGTCCGACGCCGACCAGGCCGACAACCAGATGGAGACGCTCTCCAGTGCGCTGGACAAGCTCGACGAGCGCTCGCGCGACATCATCCAGCGCCGCTGGCTCAACGAGAACAAGGCCACGCTGCAGGACCTGGCCGACGAGTACGGCGTATCGGCCGAGCGTATCCGCCAGGTCGAGGCGAATGCGATGAAGAAGATGCGCGCGTTGTTCTGAGAAGCACGCTGCATCCAGTCAACAGCGGCGGCCCCCTAGTGGGGCCGCTTTGCTTTGCGCCCCCCTTACGGGCCAGGGTGGGGGTGAAGGCCCCGCGAAGGGCTGCGCGCGTTGTCGCCACCGAGAAGCAGGCGCGGGCCCTGGTCAGCCATCGAGGCCGGCCTGGCCCCTTCCCTGGCGGGAAGAGGGGGCAGGGCGGGTTACAGCCGTTCGGCCAGCAACTTCTCCAGCTGCCGCTGGTCGGCCGCGAACTTGCGGATCCCCTCGGCGAGCTTGTCGCTGGCCATCGCGTCCTCGTTCATGCCCCAGCGGAAGCGCGCCTCGTCCATGGCCGGCGGGAGTGCGGTGCGGGTGCCGTCGTCGGCCAGGCGCCGCGGCAGCGCGTCGTCCGATCCGTCCAGCTGTTCCAGCAATTCCGGGCTGATGGTCAGGCGGTCGCAGCCGGCGAGTGCCTGGATCTGGCCCACGTTGCGGAAGCTCGCGCCCATCACCACGGTGTCGTAGCCGTGGCTCTTGTAATAGTGATAGATGCGCCGCACCGACTGCACGCCCGGGTCCTCGTCCGGCGCGTACTGCTTGACGCCGGTATTGGCCACGTACCAATCCATGATGCGGCCGACGAACGGCGAGATCAGGAACACGCCCGCCTCGGCACTGGCGACCGCCTGCTCGAAGGCGAACAGCAACGTCATGTTGCACTGGATGCCGCGCCGTTCCAGCTCGCGCGCGGCGCGCACGCCTTCCCAGGTCGAGGCCAGTTTGATCAGCACGCGGTCACGGCCGATGCCGGCGTCCTGGTACAGCCCGATTATCCGCTCCGCCTTGGCGATGCTGGCATCGGTGTCGAACGACAATCTGGCGTCGACCTCGGTCGAAACGCGCCCGGGCACCAATTCCAGGATCTTGCGCCCGACCGCCACTGCCAGGTGGTCGCTCGCGTCCACCAGTTGCTGCTCGCGCGAGTGACTCTGGGCACGAGCCCACGCCAGCGATTCCTCCAGCAGCGGCGCGTAGGCGCTCTGTGGAATGACCTTGAGCAGCAGCGAGGGATTGGTGGTGGCATCGACCGGCCGCCAGCGGGCGATCGCATCGATGTCGCCGGTGTCGGCGACCACGGTGGTGTATTGGCGCAGTTGTTCGAGTTGGGAAGGCACGATGGAGGGTCCGGGTGTCAGGGAGTGTCGGAGGGGCGCTCGTCCGCGGCGGGAACGTCGTCCGCGTCGGCACCGGTGACGATGCGGGCGTGGCGCTCGTAGGTCCAGTAGGCCCAGGCCCAGTCCAGCAGCACCACCAGCCGGTTGCGGAAGCCGATCAGGAAGTAGATGTGGGCGATGAGCCAGACCCACCACGCCGGCGGGCCGGAGAGCCGCAACCGCCCGAATTGTGCCACCGCAGCCATGCGCCCGATGGTGGCGAGCGCGCCCTGGTCTCGGTAGTGGAACGGAGCGGGCGTCGAGTCGGCGTCTAGGCGCGCGCGGATGCGGTCGGCGGCGTGGCGGCCCATCTGTTTGGCTGCGGGCGCCACGCCGGGCACCAGCGTGCCGTCGGCACGCTCCACGCAGGCCAGGTCGCCGATCACGAACACCTCCGGGTGGGCGGGCAGGCTGAGATTCGCAGTGACCCGCACGCGGCCGGCGCGGTCGACCGGCGCGCCCAGCTGACGCCCGAGCGGCGAGGCGGCCACGCCGGCAGCCCACAGCACCGTGTAGGCGTCCAGCGCCGTACCGCCCAGGCGCACGCCGTCCCCGCCGATCGCGGTGACGGCGGTGTCGGTACGTACCTCCACGCCCAGACGCTCGAGCTGGCGCTGCGCCTTGGCCGACAGCAACGGGTCGAACGCCGCCAGCAGCCGCGGCCCGGCTTCGACCAGGACCACCCGCGCGCTTTGCGGATGGCTGCGGCGGAACTCGCGCGGCAGTGTGTGCCGGGCGATCTCGGCCAGCGTGCCGGCCAGCTCCACGCCGGTCGGCCCGCCGCCGACCACCACGAAGGTAAGCCAGGCGCGCCGCTCGGCCGGGTCGTTCTCGCGCTCGGCCCGCTCGAAGGCGAGCAGCACGCGGCGGCGGATCGCGAAGGCGTCGTCCAGCGTCTTGAGCCCGGGCGCCCAGCGCGCCCAATCGTCGTGACCGAAGTAGGCGTGGTTGGCACCGGTGGCGACCACCAGGAAGTCGTAGCCCAGTGTCTCGTGGGCGAAGCGCACGCGCCGCGCCTCCAGGTCCACGTCCAGCGCTTCGTCGAGCAACACGGTCACGTTGGCCTGCCTGCGCAAGATCTGCCGCAGCGGCGCGGCGATCGATGGTGCCGACAGCCCGGCGGTGGCGACCTGGTAAAGCAGCGGCTGGAACAGGTGGTGGTTGCGCCGGTCGACCAGGGTGATCCGTACCGCGACATCGGCGAGCCGGCGCGCGGCGGCCAATCCGCCGAAGCCGCCGCCGAGAATCACGATGTGGGGAAGCGTCGGGCCATCATCCATGGGGCTTTGCCTTGCATCGCGAAGGACCCGCGCATTCTCCCACGCGTGCATCGCTGCAGCAGTGTGCCCCGCGAAACCGTGGTTGCAGGCTAGTACAGGTCGATCGGATCGACGTCGAGCGACCAGCGGACCCTGCGGGCCGATGGCAGTCCGGCCAGCACGTGCTGCCAGGGGCGCAGCACGGCATGCAATGGAGCGCGTGCGCCGGCCTCCAGCAGCAGCTGCCCGCGATGGCGGCCGGCGCGCAGCGGCATCGGCGCGGGCATGGGGCCGGCTATGCGCAGCGCCGGGTCGGCCGGCAACGCTGCATGTGCCTCGGCGAGAAAGGCTTCCACCTCCGTGCGCTGGTGCGCTTCCACGCGGAGCAGCGCCTGGTGGCTGTAGGGCGGCAGCGACGCCTGGTGCCGTTCGGCCAGCAGTTCGTGCGCGGCCGCGGCATAGCCGCGCGCGAGCAGCCCGCGCAGCAGCGGATGCTCCGGATGATGGGTCTGCAACAGCACGCGCCCGGGCTTGCGGGCGCGTCCGGCGCGCCCGGCCACCTGCACCACCAGCTGGGCCAGCCGCTCGCCGGCGCGGTAATCGACGCTGAGCAGGCCCTCGTCCACGCCGACGATGGCGACCAGCGTGAGGTTCGGCAGGTCGTGCCCCTTGGCCAGCATCTGCGTGCCCACCAGGATCGCCGGCGCATCTGCCGCAAGGCCGTCGAGCAGCCGCTCGAAGGCGTCGCGGCGGCGCGTGGTCTCGCGGTCGATACGGACGACCGGAACCCCGGGAAAGTGCGTGGTGAGCGCCTCCTCCAGCCGCTCGGTGCCCTGGCCCTGGGGCCTGAGCTCGGCGGCGCCACAGGCCGGGCAGGCCGGCGGTACGGCCGCATGGCGGTCGCAGTGGTGGCAGACCAGCGCGCGGCGCTGCGCATGCAAGGTCATCGGCCGTTCGCAGCGCGGGCATTCCGCGTGCCAGCCGCAGGCGTGGCACAACAGGACCGGCGCGTAGCCGCGGCGGTTGCGGAATACCAGCGCCTGCTCGCCGCGTGCGGTCGTGTCGGCCACCGCCGCCAGCAGCGTGGGCGACAGGCCGTGCTCGAGCCGTTGCGCGCGCATGTCCACGATCTGCACCTGTGGCGGGCGCGCCGCTCCTGGACGGGCATGCAGGTGCAGCGCGCGATAACGGCCCGCCTCGACGTTGGCCAGCGTCTCCAGCGAGGGCGTGGCCGAGCCCAGCAGCACCGGTACGTCCAGCGCGCGCGCGCGTACCAATGCCAGGTCGCGGGCGTGGTAGCGGAAGCCTTCCTGCTGCTTGTAGGCGCCGTCGTGCTCCTCGTCGACCACGATCAGGCCGGCCCGCGGCAGCGGCGTGAACACGGCCGAGCGGGTGCCCAGCACGACCCGGGCTTCGCCGTTGCGCGCGCGCAGCCAGGCGCGCGCGCGTTCGCCCTCGGCCAGGTTGGAATGGATCACCTCCACCGGCACGCCCAGCCGCTCGCGCAAGCGACGCACGGTTTGTGGCGCCAGGCCGATTTCCGGAACCAGCAGCAGCGCCTGTTTGCCGGCCGCCAGCGCCTGCGCGATCAGCGCCAGATAGACCTCGGTCTTGCCGCTGCCGGTGACGCCGTGGAGGAGGAAGGGCTGGAAGCGATCGAAGGCGGCGGCCACGGCCATGACGGCCGCCGCCTGCTCGGTGCTCAACGCCGGTGCGGGCGTGGGCGTGGGGTCTGCCGGTTCGGGGAAGCGCCGCTCAACCAGCCCGGCATCCAGCAGGCGCCGCGCGGCGGGGCGCCAGCCGGGCAGGGCGATATCCAGCTCGGCCGCTTCCAGCGGCGCCTTGGCCAGCAGATCGAGCAGCGTCCGGCTGGAACCGCGCCGACTACCGGCATCGCGCGCGCTTTGCCCGGCCACGGTGAGCGCATAGCAGGGCTCGGTGGTTTCCGGCAGCGGCCGGGGCTCGCGCAAC
>NZ_DASSES010000119.1:0-10301 GCF_035695185.1 Frateuria sp. | reverse complement strand
GCAGCGACCCCCACCGATCAGACGGCAGGGACAGCCCCGCCACGGTCAGCCACATGGTGATGGCCGAATCCGGGTACTTGGTCGTATCGGAAAACTCGGGGAAGTCGGTACGGAACTGCGCAGCGTCCATCGTCAGCCCTTCTTGTCAGCCTTGGCCTTGGCCTCGGCTTCCTTGATCGCCTTTTCCTCAGCCTTGGCCTTGGCCTCGGCTTCAGCTTGGCGAGCCTTTTCCTCAGCCTCGGCTTTCGCCTCTTCCTCGGCCTTGGCCTTCAGCTCGTCTTCGGTCAGACAGTGTGCCTTGACGTACCAGTGTTCTGCCACATCGTCGGCGACAGGGTGAACACCGGGCTCGAAAGTCCGACGCTCGCCCTTCTGGTCGGTCAGGTGGAAGCGTACCTTGACGTGAATCCTCTTCATGTCAACTCCTTAGATGCCGTCGCGATAGGCGAGGGTTTCGGGATACACGAACTCCACCACGCCCAGGCGACCGAAGTAGGTCGTGAGCTGGCGCAGATCGCGGTATTCCAGCGGCGTGCGCTGGAGCGGGACCAGCGGGAAGCGGACGCGGTTCTCATCGCGGGTGTAGAACACCATGCGGTTCGTGCCGCCGGCGCCGCGCCCGGTGAGCCACTTGAGCGGCTGGATGTCCAGCGGGCGACCGTTGATCGCGTTGCTCAGGCTGTTCATGCGCAGGAACTCCAGGATGGAGATGTTGCCCGCGCTGCTGACCTTCTGGCTGACGATGTAGCTGTACTGGGCCGGGGGAAGTAGCAGGCGATCCGGGCACACGGCATAGCCGGAGGCAGCCCATGCCGCGTTGGTACCGCTGTTCACGTCCGCCAGAATCTCGTCCGGGGTCTTGGTGGACCACAGCGGGCTTGCGCTGGCGCCGTTGGCAACGTTGCTGGTATCCACAAGCGGCGAATTGACCAGGCCGTACACGCCCAGACCGGTGTCGCCGATGTAGACCTGCTCGTCCACGTCCATGTTGTACTTCAGGTTCATGCCGGCGAACTTCTGCTGGTCGACCGGGCGGCCCAGCTTCTGCGCCGACTCCAGCTCCGGGATCGTCCAGCCGATCTGCATGCCCCACAGGGTCAGCGGATTGGCGGTCTTGCCGATGTCCAGCGCCAGGCCGGTGATCGCGCTCGCGTCCTTGCCGATCCACGCCTTGCCGTTGGGGGAGTTGCCGCCCGCCGCAGCGAAGGTGGAGTTGGTGAACGAGGAAACCTCGTCGGCGATGGACACATCCGAACGCAGGTCGATGTCGCGGGACCAGGTGACCGAAACCAGCGGCTCGTGCAGGCGCTGGTCGAGCCGCTCCAGCTCGCCGATCAGGAAGGTACCGGTGGAGTCGATGGTGGCCGCGTCGAAGGTCATCAGACCGTCGCGGGTGTACGCCCGGCGAACCGAGCGCGGGAGGATCAGGTTGCTCATTGCGTTTCTCTCCGAATCGCGCCCACAAAAAAGCCGCCTCAATGGGCGGCTCTCTGCGTGGCAGCTTGTGGGTGGGATCAGATGTTGTAGGCGATCTCGACGTTGCCGTCGGCGTCCGCAGCGGACATGAAGCGGGCCTTGGACAGGGCGATGGTGTTGGTGCTGTCCGCCGCCGCCTCGAAGCCGCCGATGGGCTTGCCGGAGCCCGGGGTAGCCACGCGCACGTAGACCGTGCCGTTCAGCGCGGCGGTACCGGCGTTGAGCTTCACGGTGATGTAGCCGCGCTTCAGGCAGTCGCCCATGCCGCTGGTCGGCGGGGTGGACGTGCCGAGGCCGTCCTGCGAGCTGGCGGTCGGGTACGGGCGGACCAGGATGCCGTAGTCGGCACCGTCAGCCTCACCACCCGCGAACGGGACGAACTTGCCGCTGGAGACCTTGCCCACCAGGCCATAGGCGCTAAAGGCATTGGCCGAATCCAGCTGGACCGACTCGACGGTGGCCTGCGACTGGCGGCTGATGTCACCGGGGATGCCGCCCGGCATGCGGTACAGAAATACATTCGACATGGTTTCTTTCCTCAGTGGTTAGGACCGGGCGGTCCAGTGCTTGCGGTTGATTTCGTTCAGTTCCGCCGGGGTCGGTGGGCGGCGACCGAAGTCGCGGGTGGAAACCTGCGCACGGGCGCCGGCATTGTTGGCGGCCTTCACCAGCTCGGACGCGGCCATGAAGGTGCTGTGCACCAGCGGGGCGGCGAGCTTGGCGAAGTCGTGGGTCTTGTTGCCGAGGATGGTGTCAATTGCAGCCTTGCCGGCCTCGGTCTTGTAGGCCGTGTCCAAGGCGCGGCGCTGGCACTTGCACAGGGCGAGGGCGCGGTCCTTGGTGGTGGCCTTGGCGTCCATGGTCGGCAGCTTGATGCCCGGGGCCAGAATCTCGGCACGGGAGGGGATCGAGGCAGCCGCGTCACCGGTGTAGAGGTCGACGCCAGCCTGATCGAGCTTGTCGGCTTCCTCGGGGTCGGTCAGGTCGCCGTCGTCGTCGGTCTTCTTCTTGTCGTCGTCGCCATCCTCGTCATCGTCGGAAGCCTTGGCGTCGCGGGTTTCCAGAGCGGTCAGGCGGTCACCGAGCCCCTTGAGGGTGTTGTTGATCGCGACCAGCGCGTCCGCCGTGGCGGCGTCGCCCGTCTTGCCCTTGCCCTCGTCCTTGTCTTCCTCCGCTTCCTCGTCCATCGCCTCGGCCTCCTTCTCGATGGCCTCCAGCTCGGACGCATCCTTGGCCTTGTATGCCCGGCGAAGCAGCGCAGCGAGCGCGTCCTTCACCTTGTTGCCGGTCTTCTTGGTCATGGTGTCTTCGTCTCCGATTGCGCAACGCGGGCCGCATCGGCCACGCTCGACTAGTGCGACGTGGTTTCCCACGATGTTCCGCTGCACCCCGCGGCCGGGCTCCAGCTGCTCGTAATCGGCCTCATAGCCGCACGAGACTTCGCGAAGCCCGTTGCGGACCTCGTCGATAGCCGCCTGACTGGTGATCAGCAGGTCGGCGAACAGGTAGTCATCCTCAATGCCCGTGCCGCGCCGCACGTTGGACACGGTGCCCACGGACAGCTGCTGCCACGACTCCGGGCCGACGAACTCGTCCGGGTGGCCCAGCGTCACGGGCTTGCCCTCGAAGCTCGCCATCGTCTCGGGGCGGAACACTTCCTCGGGCGTGCGGCTGACGGTGATCAGTGCGTCGGGGCGGGGTTCGAGCGGCACCTCGCCTGCGGCATAGACCATGTCGCCAGTGCGGGCGATCGGCACGTCCTTGCACAGCAGGAAGCCCTCGGGCGTCAGGCTCTGCTTGTTCCCCAGCTTGGCCGTCGTGTAGACGCCCTGGAAGTCGCGGGTGAAGTGGCGCTCAGCGGTCATACGTGCCATCCATCACCATGCGTTCCTCTGCGGCTACTGCTCGGCGGTGTGTCTCAGGGCACGGCGGGGCCGGTCGCCTGCGGTTGCGCCACTCATCCAGGCGGAACAGGTACAGCCGAATGTCTGGGTCGCTCTCGTTCTTCCAATCGCTCGCGTCGCGCATAGCTCACTCCGGGATGATCGGCTCGCAATAGCACCGGCAATTCCAGATGGCTCCTGCGTGGTGGTGCATCACGCGGCCGTTTTCATTCACGGCGGGCGGGTTCGCCCACTCGCAGACCTTTCCGTTCATGGCCTTGTGGCCTGGGCGAACATCGGAGTCGCCCGAGGTGCGCCACACGTACTGCGTGCTGCCGATATGCTCGGCCCGCGCCTGCGTCAGCGTGGAAGCGGATCGAGCCACCTCCGTCCGCGCGATCAGCTTGGCCCGGCTTTCCGTCACCTCGCCGGAGCGTCGAATCTCCCGCGCGATCTCGTCAGCGCGAACCGAATCCTCCAGCCCCTTGATGACCAGCTCATGCACCCGCTTCCCGGCCTCGGTGGGCAGGGACTTGATGAGCGTGACCTGTTCCTCCATGAGCTTGCGCATGGCCTGGCCCGTGGGCGCCCCATGCAGCTCCTTGCGCAGCGCAATCCCCATCGCCTGCGCCTGCTCAGCCCACATCCGGGCGTCGCGGTTGTTCACCTCGGCCAGCATCCGCGTCACGGTGGCCCGTGCCCACGGCTCCAGCGCCTCGGCGTACTTGTCCAGCATGGTCCGCAGCGTCGGAACCGTGTCCGGGTTGGCGATCACGTCGAAGGCGCTAATCAGCGTCCCGACCTGCCGCGCGACCTTGCGCAGCTGCGCGGTGAACTGCGTCTCAGCCCGGCGCGCCCTCACTGGACTGCGGATTTTCCGTTTGTCCCGGGTCGGTGCCTTGCGCATTGGGGTCAACCTCGCCGATCTCCGGCAATTCGTCGTCTGCGGCGTTGATCAGCTCGTCGGTCAGGTTCGACCAGATGCCCGTCACCTCCGACGACTGGCGCAGCTCTTGGAGCGCCGTCTGCTGCGAGATCAGCCCCGCGTCGTAGGCACTCAGCACCGTCTCGGTGTTCTTGGCCGCCACGTCCGCCCGCTCGACCTCCGACAGCTGCAACAGGTGCCGGAAGCTGAAGTTGTAGTCGTCGGGCATCGGCCCGCCGAGTACCGAGGGGAACATGACCTGCAACAGGCGGGTGATCGGGCCAGACAGCCGCCGCTCCTGCTGCTGCTTCACGTTGTCGTAGTACGTCTTCAGGTCCGACTCGCCCGTGGCGTTCATACCCGATGGCGACTGACCGAACAGGCGCACCAGCGGGATACCCAGCGCGCCGGAAAGCTGCTGGCCGAACTGCAACAGGACGTTGTCCAAGCCGCTGAAGGTGTACTGGTGGGCCTCGAACTCGTCCTTGGCATCCATGAGGGTCATGCCCTCGTTGGACTGCGTGCGACGGATCAGGTCGATTTGCTTCAGCAGGCCCTCGAACGCCGGCCCGCCCGTGGCGATGATCTCGCGCAGCCCCTCGACCTTGTACGTGCGCAGATGCGCCTTGTAGACAAGCTGCGCCGCACCCGCCGTCGTGCTGTCGAACGCGATCAGGCGGTCAAACAGGCGCTCGATGACCGACTGCCCCCACAGGTTCTCGCTGATGCGCTGCCAGTAGGGCAGGTCAACGCCATCGAGCCGCAGCACCCGGGAGTGGTGGATGCGCTGACGCACCAGCGCCATCGAGTCGGCAACCACGTCGTAGAACTTGGGCATCCCGAAGTCGGGGCCGAAGTCCTGCACCAGGTCTTGCAAGGTCGGCTGCACCAGCCAGCGGTCCAGCACCAGCAGGCCCTTGAACTGGCCCGGGCGGATCGTCTCGGGACGCAGAGGCGTCGCCATGTTCTGGCCGTCGATCAGCATCACGGCTACCGCGCCACCGTACAGGCGCGACCACTTCACCGTGTCGCAGATGCGGTCCCACAGGCCCATCCGCTCAAACTCGCGGTCCAGCTTGGCCGTGTCGCCCGGGTCAACCTCGCCCTCGTGGTCGATGCCCGCCCGGGTCATGTCCTCGGCGACAACATCCACCGCCTGGCCGACGATCCAGCTTGAGCGATACATCGCTTCGAGCAGTACACGGTTGCGACTGATGAAGTCGAACTGGTACCCGGACGAGCTGGTCTGGTTGCCCGTCCCGTAGCCGACGCGCGCCTCGAAGTTGGCGAAGCTGTCGCCGACGCTCCACGCCTTGCCGGAAGCGGGCGCAGCCGTCTTTGCCGGGGCGCTATGGCTCCGGTTGGATCGGTTCTTTCGGCTCATTGGCCCAGCTTCGCCCAGGTGTTGAGAACCCGGCCCTTGCCGAGTAGGTCATTGATCGCGTCGACCATCGGGTCAATCTGGTCGTCGTGCGCGTGCGTGTCGTCCGCCGTGAAGGCATCGCACTCGCGGGTGAAGTCGCTTACCCATGGCGCCGATTCGGGGATGTAGACGTAGCCAGAGTCGATGTAGCTCACCACGTCCATGACGCGGGTCAGCTTGTCCACATGGCGTTCGATACCCTCGATGGGGATCGCGCCGCTTGCCCGGATGTCCTGGATCAGGCCGGTACCGCTGGCCTTGTCCTCCACTAACATCTTCACCAGCGCGCAGGAGTGCATATCGCCCCACGCCAGATGCTTGTTCCAGAAGTCGATGGCCTGGCGCTTCAGGTCCGGCGCTTCCCACTTCCCCCGGATCAGGTCGATCAGGTAGATGCGACCGTTCTTGCCCTGGCCCCAGCACTCGAAGACGCTGTAGTCGTTGCGCTCCTTCGTCTTCTGCGCCGTGTCGACGTAGATCACCCGCTTCAGCAGCTCCGGCAGCACCGCATAGCGCCCAAAGCTGCCGCTGCGGATGATGCCGCCACCCAGTGGGCTGGGGCGCTGCATGTACTGGCCGCTGAAGACGTAGCGGTCGGCCTTCTCTAGCGCCAGCAGGTCGTCCAGCGGCTCCTTGTAGGGCCAATAGCTGAACCGCCCGTCCTCGTCCTTCTCGCTCGCCTCGACCATGCCCCGGAAGCGCTCAGGCAGCGCCTCAACGTAGTCCTGGTCGATCAGGGCGGGAATCTCGATGAACTCCCAATCCCCAGGCATCCCGCCATTGCGGATGAACCCCGTGGGGTCTTCCTCGGCCAGCCGCTGCATGATGACGATGATCGGCGTGTCGGGGTTGGCCTTGCGGCTCTTGACCGTCGACAGCAGCTTGCGGTTTGCCTTGTCGCGGTTGGTCTTGCTGTAGGCGTCCTCCACCTTCAGCGGGTCGTCGATGATGATCGCGCCCTGAAACCCCTCCGCCATGTGGCCGGCACGAAAGCCGGTGATCTGGCCGCCCAGCGATACGGCATACACGCCGCCCGCCTTCTTGCCGTCCTGCATGATGTTCCAGCGCTTCTTGCTCTTGGCGTCGTCGGCAATCGCCAGCGGCCACAGCGCCTGATACTCGTCCGACTGGACGATTTCCCGGGCCGTCTCCGAGTTCAGCAGCGCCAGATCGTCCGAGTAGCTGATGTGCAGGAAGCGCGCCCTCGGGTTCAGCGCCAGCCCGCGAGCGATGAAGTTCACCGCCACCATCTCGGTCTTCGACGAGCCCGGGGGCACGTTGATGACCACGTTCTTACGCCGCCCCGCGATCACATCCTCGACCACACCCGCGATCAGGTGGTGGTGCCAGTTGACGCGGAACTTGATGCCCTGCCGATGCTTGAAGAAGTACCGGGTGAAGAACAGGTGGTCCCGCTCGCACAGCGACTTGATGACCGCCCGCTCGACGGCCGGATCAATACTCGCCGGTGAGCTTGGCGACAGCGGCGTCGACCTGCTTTTCGTCGACATGGGTCACTCGCTGCTCGACAGGGTTCTCCGGGTCGCCGGATAGCGTCACCGCCGACAGCTTCGGGTGGACGTACTGCGCGGCAGCCTTGGCCGAATCGACCCGGATGTTCATCGGCTGACCGTCGTCGCGCATGGTCTTGATCAGGAACTCAAGCGGAGTGATACCGCCCGCCCTGACCTCTGCCTCCCGCGCCGCACTGGCCTTGTTGGCGATCCCGGGCTTACGTCCGGCGCCAGGTCGTTTACCGCCTCGCATGGCTTTGATTTCTTTGAATGTTTTTCAGAGCTTCGACTTCGCCTCGGCCACCTTCGCCTTCACCCATGCCGCAACGTGCTTGTTCACGTCGCCCATGTGCTTCAGCTTGGCCTCGATTTCCTCAAGGATGGCAAGGGCCGGGTGCGGCTCGTTCGGGGCTTCAGGCTGCGCGTTCTTGCGGGCCATGGTTCCTCTCCTGTCGGTACGATGCCCGGGCGTGGCGGATACGCGCCTTCACGCTCTCCACGTCCTTGAAGGCTTCCGCAGCCTCGGCGAAGGTCTTGCCGTCCACACAGGCGCGGGCTTTTGCCAACTCGGCGTACAGTCCGGGCATCGGGTTCACAACTCATCACCTTCACGTCGAGCGATGGGGAAGTAGGCGCGAGGCTCTGGAATCGATTCGTGCTGTAGGGATACGTTCCATGGCATCGGAGCGATGAAGTACGTCCAGTCACGGCACGCCCTCTTGGCGCCCTCCTCATCAGGGAACACGCCCTGGAAGTCCCATACCTGCCCCCGATCCGTTTCGGCGAGCACCCGGCCAGCGATCCACACCTCAGAACTACTCACGCGGCAACTCCAAATCAGCCGGCACAGTCGGGCTAACCGGCTCCTTGCGGGGCTTGCCGTCCCACAGGATCAGCAGGATGGTGAGGATGACCAAGCACAGGATGCCGAGGAACAGGAAGGCGCGTTCCATGTCAGAGGAGTGCTCGATCGGGGCGCTTCGCCCAGTCAATGCCCATTGGGGAAATGATCGGGCCTTCATTTCGGCGGATGAGGTTCACCACGTTTCGCGTGCGTTGCTCCTCGCGCTCTGCCTTCATCTCTCTCAGGCGGCGCTCCGCGTAGGCGAGCTTCACATTGGCGTCGATGTAGGCGATAGCCAGAGCCACGAAGCCGACCACAAGCAGCCAGAACATCATTTCAGTTCTCCTTCCAGCACCCGATCACCCTCCCATGCTCATCGTGAGCAAGGATCTGGCGGGCGGTGCCATCGGTCAGTACGTCAGCGCGCGAGGGCAGGATCGGCTCCCACCCGGCACATGGATCGGGTTTAGTCACGCATCCAGACTTGCAACTTGCCAGCAGCGGTATCAGGGCGAGCATCAGCCACAGCCTGAGCCGGCGCGTCCGGTAGCTTGGCGACTTCGGCATCCACTTCATGGCGTGATTCCAGTTGGTCGGCGCGAGCCTGCGCGTTGGCGGCGTCGTTGCGGGCGGCCTGGGCATCAGCCTCGCCGGCCTGCTTACCCTTCTGGCGGCCCATCACCCAGGCGACCACGAGGCCGCCCAGGAACAGGCATAGGCCCAGCGCCCAACCCTTGGCGCGGAGCCACAGCCGGGCGAGCATCACGCGCCCGCCTGGTCGGTGTCGTCGGGCTTCGGCGCCTGGTCCCACGCCACCAGCGCAGCACCCGCGACCACGGCCAGCGCGTCGCACACATGCGCCACGGTGCCCGAGTCGATGACCAGCCCTAGGATGCCGGCGGCCTTCATCACCAGACCGGCGTAGGTCGAAGGCTGGCGCAGGCGCAGGATCACCCACGGCTTTAGAGCAGCCCAGAACCGCCGCAGTCGTGCGTTCATTGCGCTGCCCTCAGCAGGTTTGCCGCAATGCGGCGTGCCCAGCCGCGCCCGAAGGTCGGCCAGGTCGAAAGGTCGGTCAGGTATTGCAGGCGGTAGGCGTCGAACCGCAGGCACACGTCGTCCGGGTCGGCGGCCTTCACCGCAGCGAGAGTGGCGGGGCCGATCACCCCATCCTCTGCCACGCCTACCGCGCGCTGAAGCCATTGCGCCGGGTGACCGCCGTTGTAGGCAGCGTCCAGCACCTGGAAGGCGATCTGCGCGGGAATCTCGTCCAGCTGGTACTTGTCCCAATACTCGGCCTTGGCGATAGCGCGAGCGAAGCTCAGCGGCAGGTTGCGCATGGGGCCGGTGTAGCCGTGCTGGCGGGCCACGCGGGCAGTGACGCCCCAGCGGGTTTCTCCACCGGGGTCAGCCGGGTTGTTCACGTACCCGCCTTCATTCGCCATCAGCGGGGCGAAGGCGTCGTCGAAGGCGGTCACCTGTCCGCCTTCCGGTCGATCTTGTCCTCGATGCGGATCAGCGAGGCCCTGATGTCCTGGTAGAACGATTCCGCCCGGCGCCGATCCTCTACCGCGTTGTCCTCAGCACCGTCTAAGCGCACCTCGACGGCAGTCAGGCGGGTGGAGTGCTTCCACAGCCACGACAGGATGACGCCAATGGATGGCACCAGCACAGCAGCCAACGCGATCAGCGTCTGCGTATCCATTCGCTTCCTCGCGTCAGTCTGCGCGGCGCGGGGCCGGCTTGATGGTGGCGACCTTGCCGTCGCCGGATGTCTCAATCTCGGGCTTGCCGTCACCCATCAGCAGAGAATCGACGGATACCTCGCCCTTGCCCGGAATTCCCATGAGCATGGCACCGCCTTCCAGACGGTAGACGTACAGGCCGCCGTAGCGGGCACACAGCGCCGGGGCGTCCTCGATCCACGCCTCGCCTTCACGCAGGAAGACTTCAGATTCCTCGCTCATGCAGCCTCCGCGAACATCGCCGCGTGAACCTTGGAGCGCGCCACCTCGCCATGCAGCTTATGGAACACTAGTGCCTGCATGGATCGACCCGACCGCCAACCGCCATTCGCCGCATAGGCGTCCTTGGCGGCCAGCGTGTTGAAACTCTCCACCGTCACCCCGGCGAACTCGCGCATGGAAGCGTGGTGGACGTGTCCCATCAGCCAGTGCCGATGCTCTGTCTCGCCCCAATCCTTAGCCCGGTCACACGCCATCACGCCGGGCAACTT
>NZ_DASSES010000118.1:0-11383 GCF_035695185.1 Frateuria sp. | reverse complement strand
CCACATGGCAACCACCATCCGCGTCGAAGTCGTCAGCGCCGAAGCCGCGATCTACTCGGGCGAGGCCACGATGGTCGTCGCCACCGGCGACCAGGGCGAGCTGGGCATCACGCCCCGCCACGCCCCGCTGATCACCCGCCTGAAGCCCGGCAAGGTCGTGGTGACCGAGGCCGGCGGCGAGAAGGTCGACATCTCGATCACCGGCGGCGGCATCCTGGAAGTGCAGCCGCACGCGGTCACCGTGCTGGCCGACACGGCCGTGCGCTCCGAGGAAATCGACGAGGCCGCCGCACTGGCCGCCAAGAAGGAAGCCGAGGAAGCGCTGGCCAACCGCTCCGAGGATATCGACGTGGCCGAGGCCCAGGCCAAGCTGGTCGCTGCGTTGACCCAGCTGCAGGCGCTCGAGCGCCTGCGCCGCAACCTCAAGCACTGACGGCCGCCCCGCCGCTGATGAAGACGCCGGCCTCGCGCCGGCGTTTTTGTCTGCGGGTCCGGCGCCTCCTCTCCTCCGGGAGCGGGCCGGGGTGAGGGGCCGTTCTTGCGATGAACGGCGCCAAAGCCGCTCGCCAGGCTTCCCCACGAGTCCCGCCCCAGCTCCGCCGAGGAGCAAGCAAGGCCGCGAACTTGGTGCGTGCACCCCCCATGGTTAGGCTGTCCTGCGTCATCGAGGAAGGAACGCCATGAGCCGTGCGATCACGCTGCTCGCTGCCGCTACGCTGCTGGCCGGCTGTGCCCACGCCGCACGAAAACCGGCCACCGAGCCGGGCGTCGGCGGTGCGGGCACCGACCGCATCGCGGTCAGCACCGGCATGGCCCACTACCAGCTGGCCATGGGCCAGGTGGCTACGGGCGCGACGCTCGAAGCGCACCAGCCGCCTGCCTACCCGGAGGCCATGCTCACCAGCTGCCCATCACGGGTGGACATGCCTGCACGGGTAATCGTCGACGCGCGGGGCCACGTGGATGAGGTACGGATGAATCCGCCTGAAGCGCAGTCGCCTTTCGCCGACGCGGTGCGCGATGCAGTGCGGGATTGGCGCTACACCCCGCTGACGGTCACCTACTGGGCGGCCGACGCGGACGGCAACAGCCATCCGGTAGACAGCGAGGCCAAGCCCTTCGGCCTCGACTACGTCTTCACCTTCCGCTGCGAACACGGCCGCACATCGGTTTCGGCCGGCCCGGGAGCCGCCGCCCGCTGACCCCGCGCCGATCTGGACACAGCGATTACACCTGCGCGCCTAGACTCGGGCGGACTGGGCTGTCAGGAGCCAAGCATGAGACACGTCGCCCGCCGCACGCTGGTCATCGTGCTGATCTTCGTCGCGCTGCTGGTGGTGGCGCGCCTCGCCCTGCCTTACGTGGTGAAGGACTACCTCAACCGCAAGATGGACCGCATGGGCGCCTACCACGGCCACGTCGCCGACGTGGATATCCATCTGTGGCGCGGCGCCTACAGCCTGGGCGACCTGCGCATCGACAAGGTGGACGGCAAGGTGCCGGTCCCCTTCTTCTCGGCCGGCACGACCGACATCGCGATCAGCTGGCGCGCGCTCACCCATGGCACCGTCCGCGGCCGGGTCGAGTTCGACCACGCCAGCCTCAACTTCGTCGACGGCGGCGATCAGGCGCCCAGCCAGGCCGGCAAGGGCGTGGACTGGCGCCAGCAACTGGAGGGGCTGGTGCCGATCCGCCTGGACGAGGTGACCGTGCACGACAGCCAGGTCACCTTCCACAACTTCGTCTCGCATCCGAAGGTGGACATGAAGATGACCGATGTCGAGGCCACGGCGGTGAACCTGAGCAACGCCGACCGCAGCAAGGGCCGTCGGGTGGCCGACTTCCACGCCACCGCCAAGGTGCTCGGCAGCGCGCCCCTGGCGGCCGACGCGAGCTTCGATCCGCTGGATCCGAAGCTGCTGGATTTCACCTTCGACCTGCGCATCCGCGACATCGAGCTCAAGCGGACCAACGACCTGGCGCGTGCCTACGCCAAGCTGGATTTCGCCGGTGGCAACGGCACCTTCGTCATGCAGCTCCAGGCGCACGACGGCCAGCTCAACGGCTATGCCAAGCCGCTGCTGCATGACGTCAAGGTGTTCAGTTGGAAACAGGACGTCGAGCAGGAGAAGGAGAACCCGCTGCGGGTCGCCTGGGAAGCACTCGCCAACGGCATTACCTGGCTGTTCAAGAACCACGCAAAGGACCAGTTCGCCACCAAGGTGCCGATCAGCGGCCGCATCGACAACAAGGATGTCGGCGCCTGGCAGGCGGTCATCAACGTGCTCCACAACGCATTCGTGCAGGCGTACACCCCGAAGCTCGAGAACCTGGAGCCGGCGCCGGAAAAGAAGGACTGACCAGTCCGCTTCACGAACGCGCTGTTATCCTCGGCGGCCATCGAACGCTTCCACCGGTGCCTGCATGCCCGCTTCGCCCCTGCACGTCGTGATCCTCGCCGCCGGCGAGGGCAAGCGAATGAAATCGCGCAAGCCCAAGGTGCTGATGCCGCTGGCCGGGCGGCCGCTGCTGGCCCACGTGCTGGAGACCGCCCGGGCGCTGTCGCCGGCCACGATCCACGTGGTACACGGGCATGCCGGTGAGCAGGTACGCGCCACCTTCGCGGCCGATCCGAACATCGAATGGGTCGAGCAGGCCGAGCGCCTGGGCACCGGCCACGCGTTGGCGCAGGCGCTGGCGCACATCCCGGATGGGACGCGCGTCCTGGTGCTCTACGGCGACGTGCCGCTGCTGCGCGCGGCCACGCTGGCACCACTGGCGAATGCCGACGGCCTGGCCCTGCTCGCCACCGTGCTGGAAGACGCCCGCGGCTACGGCCGCGTGCTGCGTGACGCCGACGGCCGTGTCGCCGGCGTGGTGGAGGAGAAGGACGCCGATGCCGCGCAGCGCGCCATCCGCCTGGTCAACACCGGCATCCTGGCCGGCGACGCCACGGCGCTGCGTGGCTGGATCGGCCGTCTGGAGCGCAACAATGCGCAGGGCGAGTACTACCTCACCGACGTCTTCGCCATGGCCGCCGCCGAAGGTCGTCCCGCCGCCTGCGTCGAATGCGCCGATCCGGTCGAGGCCGCCGGTGCCAACGATCCGCTGCAGCTGGCTGGCCTGGAGGAGCACCATCGGCGCCGCGCGACCCGCGAGCTGCTGCTGGCGGGGGTGCGCATGGCCGACCCGCTGCGCCTGGACGTGCGCGGGCGGGTGCAGGCCGGGGTGGACGTCGAGCTGGACATCGACGTGATCCTGGAAGGCTCCGTCGCGCTCGGTGACGAGGTGCGCGTGGGCCCGTTCGTGCGCCTCAAGGACGTGCAGCTGGCCGCCGGCACCGTGGTGTTGGCGCACTGCGACCTGGAAGGCGTGACCACCCGCGGCCCCTGCACCATCGGTCCGTTCGCGCGCCTGCGCCCGGGCACCGAGCTCGCGCCCGGCGTGCACATCGGCAACTTCGTCGAGACCAAGCAGGCGCAGCTGGGCGAGGGCAGCAAGGCCAACCACCTCAGCTACCTCGGCGACGCGCGCATCGGCGCGGGTGTCAACGTGGGCGCCGGCACGATCACCTGCAACTACGACGGCGCCAACAAGCACCTCACCGTGATCGAGGACGGCGCCTTCATCGGCTCGAACAGCGCGCTGGTCGCGCCCGTGACGATCGGCGCCAACGCCACGATCGGTGCCGGCTCGGTGATCACCAAGCATGCGCCCCCCGGCGAGCTCACGCTGGCCCGCGGGCGGCAGCAGACCATCCCCGGGTTCAAGCGACCCACCAAGAAGCCCAGGCCCGTGTAGGCGCAGTTCAGGCGTAACGCCAGCCGTCGATCTCCACCAGGAGCTCGCTGCGGCAGATGTCTCCGTGGAGCAGCAGCACCGGTACGCCGGGCAGACGGCGGGTGATGAATTCGCGCACCTGCGCCGCATCGGCCGGGTGCCGCACGTACGCCTTCAGTGGCGAGTGGGTGTCGAAGCCGGGCGCCAGGCGCCCGCGGGCCAGCAGCGCCTCCAGATTGGTGAAGGTCTCCTCCAGCTGGGCTTGCAGGTCATCCTCGTGCGCCGAGGCATGGCCAACCACCGCCGCGGTGCCGGAGATGGCCAGCGCGTCCTGCGCCGGCAGCAGCATGGCGCGGGCGAAGCTCGGAGGCGTGCGGCCGTACTGGCGCGGATAGCACCAGGCGCTGACCTGGCGCGGGTTCTCGATCCGCTCGCCCGGCTGGTCGCAGGCGAGCAGGTACACCTGCAGGCGACCGACCGGACCGTGGTGGCCGATCGCGGTGGCGGCGGGGTAGCCCTCGGCGAAGAATGCCCCCATGCCGGTCGCGCGGCCCTCACAGAAAAGCTTGTAACGCTCGGCGTCGCCTTCGCCCTGGTTGATCGCCCCCAGATAATTCCAGATCCGCAGCACGTGCCGCTCGGCGCGGCCTTCGACCAGCTGTCGCAAGGCCTGGTAGGCGCGGGTCGCCGCCGGCCCGGGGCCGCCATGGTCGGCCTCGTCCAGCTCCACCGCGGCGAACAGCCAGCCGCCGCCGGCCGCCCAGCGCACGTCACCGACGCGACCGTGCTCCACCTCGGCGTCGACCTGCCACAGCTCCATCGGCACCGGTGCGTCGAAACCCTCCAGTGCGACGCGGAACCAGCGCGGATCATCGCTTGCGGTGGCGCCGCTGCCGAAACCGAACACGGCCAGCGTGCCGTATTCGGCCAGCACGGCGGCCACCTCGCCACTACGGTAGGCGACCCGCGGCGCGCGGCGCGGCAGCGGTTCGGCCAGTGCGTTTTCACAACCCTGCATCATGCATTGCAAACCAGGAGCAACAGGCCCGCTATGTTACACTCCGCGCCTGTTGCCGCCGGGGGGAGGCACGCATGGGGTACGGAAAAAAGCATGGCAGAACTGACTGCGGCCCAGCACGAGCTGGCCACCTTGATCGTCCAGAGCCTGAACCTGGAATCGGTCGCACCCGAACAGATCGACCCGGACGCGCCGCTGTTCGGCGGCGAGTTGGGACTGGATTCGATCGACGCGCTGGAAATCGCGCTGGCCGTGTCCAAGCGCTACGGGTTCCAGTTGCGCTCGGACAACCCGGACAACCGGCGCATCTTCACCAGCCTGGCCACGCTCTCGGCGCACATCGAGCAGAACCGCGCCGCCTGAGCCCGCATGTGCGCGTCATCGTGACGCCCGCGCCATCCCGCTGCGCGGACCATCGTTCCCTTCGACCCTGATGCACGCGCACGTCATGTCCGATCCCAGGCGCCCCGGTGGGCGCCCGCTACCGCTGTTGCTCGCCTACCCGCTGCTGGCGGTCGCGGGTGCGTTGCTCCACCGGCAGTGCCTGTCGCTGGCGGCGTTGTCGCTGTTGCTGGGCCTGCTGTGGTGGCCGGCCCTGCGCGGATGGCGCCCCGGCGCCTGGCTGTTCTGGCTGGGGCTGTCGGGCGTGATGGCCTGGCTGGCCGCGCGAGGCCTCGCCTCACTCGTGCTCGACGCGGTGCCGGTGCTGCTGAACCTGCTGCTGGCCTGGGTGTTCGGGCGGACGCTGCGGGCCGGTCGCCAACCGCTCGTGGCGCGGTTCATCGAAGCGATCGAGGGCACGCCACGGCTGGCCCTGCCCGGCATCGCCACCTACGCGCGCCAGCTCACCACGTTCTGGAGCGCGCTGCTGACGGCGCAGGCGCTGCTGCTCGCCGTGCTGTTGTGTTGCCAGGAACCCGATGGCCTGCTCGAACGACTGGGCGTACCCTCGCCGTGGCCGCTGCCGCAGCCGTGGGTGCAGGGCTACGTGCACCTGGGCGCCTACCTGCTGATCGGGGTAGTGTTCGCCCTGGAGTACCTGTTCCGCCGCTGGCACCTGCGGCACTTGCCGCACCTGGGCCTGCATGCCTTGTTGCACCGGCTGGCGCTGCGCTGGCCCCAGCTGATCCGCGGCAGGGACCGCGCGCCATGAGCACCGACAGCTATCACACCACCTTTTTCTTCGCGGCCGGCCACCCGAGCCTGCCGGGCCACTTCCCGGGGCGCCCGCTGGTCGCCGGCGTGCTGCTGCTCGAAAAGGTGGCGGAGGCCTTGCGCGCCTGGCGCGGGGAGCGGCTGGCGTGCGTGCGCGAGGCCAAGTTCGTCGCGCCGCTCGAGCCGGGGGAAACCGCCGAGCTGCAATTGACGCGGGCCGCCGCGCAGGTACGCTTCGAACTGCGCCGCGGCGGCACTCTGTTGGCCCGCGGCCTGGTCGAGGGAGCGACGGACGCATGACTCATCATTGGCAGAGCCGGCCCGAAGGCGGCGGACGTTTCGCGCTGTGGCTGATCCGCAACATCGCCCTCTACGGCGGCCGGCGGCTCGGACGGGTGTTCCTGTACCCGATCACGCTGTACTTCTTCCTGCGCCGCGGGCCCGAGCGTGCCGCCTCGCGCGCCTACCTGAGCCGGGTGTTCGGTCGGCGCGCGACGGCCTGGCAGGTGATGCGGCACATCCATTGCTTCGCCGCAACGATCATGGACCGGATCTTCCTGCTCGCCCATGGCGAGAAGAACTTCGAGGTCGAGACGGTCGGGCTGGAGATGCTCGACGAGCAGCTGGCGCGCGGCCATGGCGTGCTGCTGTTCGGCTCGCACCAGGGCAGCTTCGAGGCCCTGCGCGCGATCGGTGCGCGCCGGCCCCAGATGCCGCTGCGCGTCCTGTTGGACAAGCAGAAGACCCCGGCGATGACCGAACTGCTCGAGGCCCTGGCGCCGGACGTGGGCGCCTGCGTGATCGATGCCTCGCAGGATGGCACCTCGATCACGCTGGCGATCAACGAGGCCTGCCAGCAGGGTGCGCTGGTCGCGCTGCTGGCCGACCGCGGGCGCAGCCACGAGGCGCTGCGCCACGCCCCGTTCCTCGGCCAACCCGCGCCGTTCCCGGTCGGCCCCTGGCTTCTGGCCCATACGTTGAAGGTGCCGGTGGTGCTCTGCTTCGGGCTGTACCTGGGCGGCCGCCGCTACCGGCTGGTGTTCGAGCCGCTGGCCGACCGCGTGGAGATCCCGCGGCATGCCCGCGGTCCGGCGCTGGATGCGCTCATCGCCCGTTATGCCCAGCGGTTGGAGCATTACGTCCACGTGGCACCCTACAACTGGTTCAACTTCTATGACTTCTGGCAGCAAGATCGGCGCAGCGCTGTGCATCCTGGTCCTGGCCTGCTCGGCGAACGCCTCGGCGCCTGACGCCACCGATACGCTGATCAGCAAGCTGGGCCGGCCCGCGCCGGCGCGCACGGCCTTCGCCGAAGCGCGCTTCATGCAGCTGCTCGACCGCCCGCTGGTGGTCTCCGGCGAGCTGGCCTGGCTCGGCGGCGACACGCTCGAGCGTCACGTCACCCGGCCGCACGAAGAGACGGCGCGCATTGCCGACGGCAAGGTCACCCAGCAGCGCGCGGGCAAGGGCGAGCGCAGCTTCTCGCTGGAGCGCGCGCCGCAGCTGAAGGTGCTGGTGGACAGTTTCGTGGCGCTGCTCGGCGGCGATCCGGGACGCCTGCGCCAGGCTTTCGCGATCACCCGTCGCGGCGATGCCGGCGGCGTGTGGACGCTTACCCTGACTCCGCGCGACCTGGATGTCGCACGCACGGTGGCCACCATCCGCATCGACGGCAAGGGCGCGCTGGCGCGCTGCATGTGGATGCAGGAAGCCGATGGCGACGTCGCCGTGGACCTGCTCGGCGCCCTGGCGGCCAGGATGCCGGCCGCGCCGACCCGCGAGGCGCTCACTGCGCTCTGCCAGGGCCAGTGAGGTGCACGGTCGCATGAGCATGGCGCTGCGCGCCCGCGTCGCGCTGCTGGCCGGCTGGTTGCTGCTGCTCGCCCTGCTGGGGCTGTGGGTGGCCAAGCATCTGCAGGTCGGTTCCGACCTGCGCAGCTTCATGCCCGCGCCGAGCACGCCCGACCAGCGCCTGCTCATGGAACAGGTGGGCGAGGGTCCCGGGTCGCGCCTGCTGTTGCTGGCACTCAGCGGCAAGGATGACCCGACCCTGGCGAAGCTGAGCCAGGCGCTCGCCACGAAACTCAAGGCCGACCCGCGCTACACGCAGGTGCTCAACGGCAGCTTCGACCTCACCGCGCTGGATCCCGCACTGCTGCCCTATCGCTACCTGCTGTCGCCGACCCTCGACACGCACGCGCTCGACGCGGCCTTCCTGCGCGACCAGCTGGAGCAGCGCCTGGACGAACTCGCCTCGCCGGCCGCCGGCCTGCTCAAGGGCCTGCTGCCGCGCGACCCCACGCTGGAGGTGCTCAAGCTCGCGCAGCGCTGGGCACCCGCGCGCTCGCCGCAGATCCGCGACGGGGTGTGGTTCTCGCCGCAGGGCGAGGCGCTGCTGCTGGTGCAGACCCGTGCGCCGGGCTTCGATCCGGACGCGCAGCAGGCGGCCATCACCGCGATCGGGCAGGCGCTGCACGCGTTGCCGGATGGCCGGGAAGCGAAGCTGGTCGTTTCCGGGCCCGGCTACTTCAGCGTGGTGGCGAGCACGCAGACGCGCCAACAGGCGGACTGGATCGGCCGCATCTCGACGATCGGCTTCATCGCGCTGCTGCTGCTGGCCTATCGCAGCGTGGGCTCCCTGCTGCTGGCCGCGCTGCCGGTCGCCAGCGGCGCGCTGGCCGGCATCGCCGCGCTGACGCTCGTCTTTCCGCAGGTGCATGGCATCACGCTGGCCTTCGGCTTCACCCTGCTCGGCGTGGCGCAGGAATACCCGATCCGCGTGCTCAGCCACCGCCGTGCCGGCGAGGATGCGGTCGCGAGCGTGCGCGACCTGTGGCCGCTGCTGCTCACCGCGATCGCCTCGGCCTGCATCGCCTACCTGGCCTTCTATGCATCGGGCGTCAACGGCTTGAAGCAGCTGGCAGTGTTCACCATCGTCGGCCTGCTGGCGGCCGGTTTCAGCACGCGCTACCTGCTGCCGTACCTGCTGCCGACGCGGGTGCGCGACGTCGCCGCGCTACCGTGGCTCGGGCGCCTGCGCACGGCGGTCGATGCGCTGCCGCGGCCGCGCTGGATCCCCTGGGTGGTCGTCGTGGTGATCGTGGCGCTGCTCGCGCTGGGGCGCGGCCCGTTCTGGCAGAACGACCTGGCCGCGCTCACCCCGCTGCCGACCGACCTGCTGCAGCGCGACGCACGCCTGCGCGCCGCGCTGGGCGCGCCGGACGTGCGCTACCTGCTGGTGCTGGAGGCGGCCACGCCCGAGGCGGTGCTCGCGCTGTCCGAACAGCTCGAGCCGCAGGCGGAGGCGCTGGTCACCCGCAAGGCGGTCGACGCCATCGAGCTCCCCTCGCGCTACCTGCCCAGCGCGGCGACCCAGCGGGCGCGCCAGCGCAAGCTGCCCGATCGTGCGGCCCTGGAGCAGGCGCTCGCGAAGGCCACCGACGGCCTGCCGTTCCGACGCGACCTGTTTGCACCCTTCGTGGCCGACGTGGACACCGCGCGGAGTCTGCCGGCACTCACGCCCCAGGCCTTCGCGGCCAGCCCGCTGGGCCAGCGCCTGGCGGCCATGCTGGTCGAACGCGACGGCCACTGGCTGGGCCTGGGCACGGTCAGCGGCGTGCACGACGCCGCGACGCTGGCGACGCTGGCCCGGGCCGGCGCTGGCACCGTGCGCGTGCTCGACCTCAAGGGCGCCGCCGAGTCGCTGGTGGTCGCCTACCGCACGCGCATCCTGCAGGCACTGCTGGCCGCCACGGTCCTGCTGGTGCTGACCATCAGCCTGGCCTTGCGCAGCCTGCGCCGGGCCTGGCACGTGCTGGCGCCGATGACCCTGGCGACCTTCCTGGTGCTGGCCGTCGAGCGGGTGGCGGGCGTGCAGGTTTCCCTGTTCCACCTGGTCGCGCTGATCCTGGCCGGCGGGCTGGGGCTGCACTACGCGCTGTTCTTCGAGCGCGACACCGGCGATCCGGCCGAGCAGCGGCGCACGCTGCACGCCACGCTGGTCTGCGTGCTCTCCGCGCTGCTGGTGTTCGGCATGCTGGCCTGGGCGACGATCCCGGTGCTGCGCGCGATCGGCCTGACCGTGAGCCTGGGCGTGGCCTTCCATTTCTGCCTTTCCATCCTGATGGCGCCACACGCGCAGGCCGAGCATGCTGCCGAAGAGTGACTGGGCCCACCTGATCCCGCACGCCGGCGGCATGTGCCTGCTCGAGGCGGTGCTGGCCTGGGACGCGGAGACCATCCACGCCACCAGCGAAGGGCATGCCCGCCCCGACAACCCGCTGCGCGGCCCGCACGGCCTGCACGCGGTGCACCTGGCCGAATACGGCGCGCAGGCGATGGCCGTGCACGGCGCCCTGCGCGCGCGGGCACGCGGTGTCGAAACGGCCCGCCCGGGCATGCTGGTGAGCCTGCGCGGGCTGGAGCTGGCGCTCGAGTACGTTCCCGGCGACGGACGCCTGGACGTCCATGCGCAGTGCCTCTATGCCGACGATACCGGCGCCCAGTACGCCTTTCGCATTGAATGCGCCGGCCGCCTGCTGGCGAGCGGCCGCTCCGCGGTGATCCATCCCGAAGGACCGATGCCATGACCCCGAGCAACCCTTCACGCCACGCCCTCGTCACCGGCGGCAGCGGCGACCTCGGCGGTGCGATCTGCCATGCGCTGGCCGCGGGCGGCTACCAGGTGATCGTGCATGCCAACCGCGCCCCCGACCGCGCCGAGGCGGTGGCGGCGGTGATCCGTGCAAAGGGCGGGCAAGCCCGTGCGGTGGCCTTCGACGTGACCGATGGCGCCGCCACGCAAGCCGCGCTGGAGGCGCTGCTGGCCGAAGGCCCGATCCATGCCGTGGTCAGCAACGCCGGGGTGCACGACGATGCGCCGATGGCCGGCATGCGCGCCGAGCAGTGGCAGCGGGTCGTCGATATCTCGCTCAACGGCTTCTTCCACGTCGTGCAGCCGCTGCTGCTGCCGATGGCGCGTGCGCGCTTCGGCCGGGTGGTGGCGGTCGGTTCGGTGGCCGGGCAGATCGGCAACCGTGGCCAGGCCAATTACGCGGCGGCGAAGGCGGGGCTGCACGGCGCGGTCAAGTCGCTGGCGCGCGAAATGGCCTCGCGTGGCATCACCGCCAACGTGGTGGCGCCCGGCGTGATCGAGGGACGCATGATCGGCGAGAGCTTCCCGCCCGAGCGCCTTCGCGAGATCGTGCCGGCGCAGCGCGCCGGCCGGCCGGAGGAAGTCGCCGCGCTGGTCGCCTTTCTGTGCTCGGAGGCCGCCGGCTACATCAATGGGCAGGTCATCGGCATCAACGGTGGCATGGCCTGAACGAAACAGGCGCCGCATGGCTGCGGCGCCTGCAGGCTTTCGGGGCGGGCGGGACAGCCCGCCCGCACTTGGCGACAGCGTCAGCCGGCGCGCACGGCTTGGGCCTT
>NZ_DASSES010000117.1:0-12890 GCF_035695185.1 Frateuria sp. | reverse complement strand
AGGCGCCGCATGGCTGCGGCGCCTGCAGGGTTTCGGGGCGGGCGGGGCCGCCCGCACGCACTTGGTGGCAGCGTCAGCCGACGCGCACGGCTTGGGCCTTGCCGGTGCGGATGGCCTCTTCCAGCAATTGCTGCATCTGCTGTTCGGCCTGACGGCTGATCTCCTGCTGGCGCTGCGCGAGTTCCCGCTGCTGCTTCGCGAATGTCGCCTGCTGCGTTTCCAGCTCCTGCTGCTGCGCCGCGATTTCCTTCTGCGCCCTCGCGTGCCGCTGCTCCAGTCGTGCCTGTTGCTGTTCGATCGCGTGCCGGCGCGCCGCATGTTCCCGCGCGGCAGCCCGGTCGCCGGCGCCTTCCGCGGCCTCCGCCGCGAGCTCGGCCTGTGCGCCGGCAAGTGCCGCCTGTTCGCGGGCAAAGGCGGCATCGCGCGCCGCGAGCCCGGCCTGCTGGCCGGCGAGCCGGCCCTGCTCTCCGGCCAGCCTGCCCTGCTCGCCCGCCATCCGGGTCACCGGCGCGTAGATCGCCCGGGCCCGCGCAACCACTGTGGGATCGCGCACGACGTACGCCTTGCCCTCATGGCGGAACCAGACCAGCGGGCCGTTGCCGTGCTGCAGCCGGCTTGCCGCCGAGATGTCGGCATCGTTGCCGCTGATGATCGCGGTATCGCCGTCGAAGATCGCCAGGCCGCTGCGCGCATCCGAGTCTGTATCGATGTGCACGTGATGCCCGGAGAAGCCCGTCAGTGCCGGAGGCGGCGGAGGCGGAGCAGGAGGTGCGGGTGGCGGAGGCGGCGGACCGGGCGGCGCAGGCGGTGGCGGCGGCGGGAGCCGGTGATGTGCGGCCGGTGCCGGCTGCGCGGCCGGCGCTGCGGGCGCCGGGGCCGCTGCAGGTGCGGGGCGCGCGGCCGGAGCCGCCGCCGGTACGGCCTGGGCACCGTCGGCGGGTGCCTGCGCACTGCCCGCGGTCACGCGGTAGGGCAGCACGCCGGCCACCGCGATCGCGACGAGCAGCAGCCAGCCGCGGCTGCGGCGGGAAGTGGCCTCGATGTGCTGCAACATGGTCAGTCGCCTCTTGAGGTTGTGGAACGTGGGGGAGGCTCCGGCCAGGCCGGAGCGGAGCGGAGCGGCCACGCCCAGCCGCAGCAGCAGCCGGCCGTAGGCCTGGGGGGCGCTCCCGGTACAGGCGAGCGCCTGGGCGTCGCAGGCGGCCTCGCGGCTCAACGCGTACTCGCGCATCGCCCAGGCCACCAGCGGGTGGAAGAAGAACAGCCGCTGCGCCAGTGCGGGAATCCAGCCCAGCCACAGGTCGCCGCGGCGCAGGTGCGCCAGTTCGTGCGCGATGGCCATCGCGGTTTCCTCGTCGGAAAGACGCGCGTCGGCCGGAAACAGCACGAGGGGACGCCAGGCGCCGAGCACCTGCGGCGAGCCGACCGCGGGCGACAACGCAATCGGCGGTGCGCGGCGCAGACCGAGCTGTCCCGCCTGCCGCCGGCAGGCCGCCTGCCAGGCGACGGGTGCCAGCCGCGCGTGGCGGCGGGCCCGCGCGGCCCGCCATCCTTGCCGCGCCACCAATGCCAGCTGCAGCGTGATGCCCGCCAGCCACACCGCCAGCAGGTACCGCGGCCAAGGGAGGGTTGCCGCCTCGACAGGCAGGTCGACGGCCGGCGTGGCGGGCCCCGGCACCGTCGGCGTGACCCTGGTCGAGACCACGCGCGGGAGCGCATGTATCGCTTCCGCCGGCATGGCCTCGGGCGGCGGCAGCCAGCGCAACTGCAGCGGCGCGTGCCAGGCCAGGCCGAGCAGCAGCTGCGCGCCGACCAGCCACCACAGCATGCAGCGCACCGCTGCCGGTAGCCGCGGAAGCAGACGGCAGGCCAGGGCGACCGCACCGATCAGCAGGCACGCCTGCGCCGAGGTCCACAGCAGGCGAACGGACAACGCATCCAGCAGCGTGGCGGGGCTGGGCATGGCTCAGGACTCCTTGCGGCGTGACTGCAGCCGGGCCACCAGCGCTTCCAGCTCGGCCAGCTCGGCGTCGCTGACCTCGGCGCGCTCGGACAGGTAGGCCACGAACGGCGCGACCGACCCGCTGAGGGTCTTTTCCACAAAGCTGCCGACCGCGTGGCGCATGGCCTCGCCGGGGGCGGTGGCCGGGCTGTAGCGGTACACCCCGCCGGCCTGGCGACGCTTGAGATACCCCTTGCCGCGCAGGCGCTCCATCATGGTCAGCACGGTCGAGCGGGCCAGGCCCCGCGCTTCGCCGTAACCGGCGGCGACCTCGCCGACCGAGGCGGGGGCGTGTTCGGCCAGGTAATGAAGCAGGGCGAGTTCCTGGTCGCCGATCGAGGGACGGGGCATGGCGCTCTCCTGACTACAGTTGTAGTCACGCTAGCGCTGACTACAACTGTAGTCAATAGGCCGGTCGTTACGCGATGGGGATGCCTCCTCCCCGGGGAGTGGGCGGGGATGAGGGGAGGGTTCGCGGGAGCGCCCGGCATGGCGGGGGCTTGCGGGGGGAATGCGCCAACCGTGGCCCACGCGCCACGCCTGCTAGAACCGAAGAGGTCGCCCAGGCTACGGTGCGGGTACGCGAGTTGCCCCCGTGAAGACCACCTGCCAGCGGCCGTCGCGCTCGCGCCAGATGTCGGCGAAGCGCAGGCGCACCGTGTAGGGCTTGCCCTCGCTGGTGCCCTCCAGCGTGACCAGGCCACCGAGCACGGCGCCGCCGGGCCAGTGGCGCACCACCTCGTCCTCCACCGTAAACGGCTTCATCGTGGTGCCGGCCGCGGTGTAGTCGCGGATGAACGCGGCCTTGTCCTCGACCCGGCCGCGGCTGTTGAAAAGCACGTAGTCGTCGGCGAGCAGGCGCGCAAGCGCCGCGCCGTCGCCCTGAACCTGGGCCCGGTCGAACTCGGCCACCGCCCTGGCCAGATTCCGGGGCAGCATGGCGTGCGGTGCGGTGGCGAGGGCGCCTCGGGCGTGCAGCGCGGCGGCGAGGGCGAACAGGGCGATGGCGGTCTTCATGGCGGACTCCCGTGGGATGTCCGGGCACGCTAGCGGCCGGGGGATCGCGTCGCTATCAAATGCTTGCTCGCACGGGTGGCCGCGTCCATGCGCAGGCGCGTCCGCGCCGCCGCGGGCGTCAGCCCGATATGGCGCCGGAACGCCGCGCCGAAATGGCTGTGGTGGCTGAAGCCGAGCTCGCAGGCCAGCGCGGCGAGGTCGTGTGCGCCCGCGGCCAGGCGGTCGACCGCCAGTGCCAGGCGCAACCGCGTCCGGTAATCCGCCAGGCTCAGTCCGAAGGCGCGGCGGAACACGCGGGCCAGGTGGAAGGGCGAACAGCCAACGCATGCCGCCAGAGCCGCAAGGCCGCCGTCGTCGCCAGGATCGGCGAGCAGCCGCTCGCGCGCGCGCGTCGCCAGCCGCTGTGCGGACGCCGGGAGGGATCCGGCGGGCGGCGGAGCCCGGCGCAGGATGTCATGGCACAACGCCGCCGCCGCTTCCTCGGCCGCCAGGCGATCGGCGACACCGCGCGCCAGGGCGGCATGCAGCGCGCGGTGCCGGTACTGGTCGGCCGGACCGACCATCCTTGCGGCGTCCGCCGCGTCGCGCAGGCGGCGGCCGAACAGCTCTTCCTCGTGCTCGGGCGCCACCTCGAAGCAGCTGCAGGCATCGCCGCCCTGGAACGGGTGCGAGATGCGGTAGCTGTCGCCGGCGCGGTAGAGCAGCGCGGTGGCCGGGTCGCCGACATACGTGGAGCCGCGCAGGTGGTAGCCGAAGCCGCCGCGACGCAGCAATGCCAGGTGAGTGCGCTCGTCGCCTCGCTCGCAGCCGCAGCCGCCGCGCGGATGGCGGCAGTCGATGCCGGTGATCCGCAGCAGCGGGCTGTCGAACAGCAGGGTGACGTCGGCCAGGCTCATCGTGTCCTCACGCGCAGGCCGCGAGCGTCTCAGAACGCGGTGCCGAATGCATCCCGGTCGTGCCCCGCCAGGGACCGGCCAAGCCTACGGACACGGCACGACTTCTCGTGGCCAGGCGCCGCCGGGGACCCAATATTTCGTGTTCCCCCGGTCATGCGCCATGAGCCTCGCTCCCGTCCGCAGAGGCGGTCCCGTGCGGCCGTGCGCCACCTCGCCCCCGGGCGCCGCTGCCGTGGCGGGAAAAAAGCGTCAGCGGCGTGGACGCCTGTGCTCACCTGTCCGCCACGGTGGGCTGCCTATCGTCGCGAGCCATACCCAGCCACTACGGGAGCTCGGATGATGGCCACGACGAAATCCGCCAGGCGCGGCACCGGCACGGCGGTCGCCAAGGAACGCCGCGTGCAATCGCAGATCGACGCCAAGGACAAGCAGAAGCGGCAGGCCAAGCCTGCCAAGTCCGCGACCAAAAAGGCCGCCGCGAAGAAGCAGCCCGGGCAGACCAGTCCGAGGTCCAAGCCACGCACGCCGCTCCCGGAGCAGCACCTGGCCAAGCCCGGCAAGGAAGCGCGGCTGCAACCGCGGCCGCAGTTCGAGGCGCCCGCATACCGCGGCAGCGGCAAACTGGAAGACATGGCCGCGATCATCACCGGCGCGGACTCCGGCATCGGCCGCGCAGTGGCGGTGCTGTTCGCGCGCGAGGGCGCCGACGTGGCCGTGGTGTACCTGTCCGAGGACGAGGACGCACGCGAGACCCAGCGCCACGTCGAGCAGGAGGGCCGGCGCTGCCTGCTGATCCGTGGCGACGTCAAGGACCCGGCGTTCTGCGAACAGGCGGTGCAGCGGACCATCGATGCGTTCGGCCGGCTGGACGTGCTGGTCAACAACGCCGCCTTCCAGGAACACGCCGATGCGCTGGAGGACATCACCGAGGAGCACTTCGACCTCACCATGCGCACCAACATCTACGGCTATTTCCACATGGCCAAGGCCGCGCTGCCGCACCTGCACGAGGGCAGCGCGATCATCAACACCGGCTCGGAGACCGGCCTGTTCGGGAACGCCCACCTGCTCGACTACTCGGCGACCAAGGGCGCGATCCATGCCTTCACCATGTCGCTGGCAAGCAACCTGGTGTCGCGCGGCATCCGCGTCAACGCGGTGGCGCCCGGGCCGGTGTGGACGCCGCTCAACCCCGCCGACAAGCCGGCCAAGCAGGTCGCCAAGTTCGGCCAGCAGAACCCATGGGGCCGACCGGCGCAGCCGGAGGAGCTGTCGCCCGCATACGTGTTCCTGGCCGCGCCCAGCTGCTCGAGCTACATCAGCGGCGCGATCCTGCCGGTGATGGGCGGTTCGACCGGCTGACGCCATGCACCTCTCGGACCCCTGGTGGGTGTACGCGCTTCGCGGGGCGGGCGTCTATCTGGGGCTGCTCATCCTGCTTCGGTTGGTGGGCAAGCGCTCGTTCGGCGAGATGACCACGTTCGACATCGTCGTGCTCATGCTGGTCGGCGGCACCCTGCGCACGGCCATCATCGGCGATGACCGGAAGCCGCTCGCCGCGATCATCGGCGTGCTGGCGATCGTCCTGCTGGACAAGGGCGTCGCCTGGGCCTGTGCGCGCTGGTCGGGCCTGGAGCGGCTGATCGAGGGCAGGGCCAGCGTGCTGGCGCGCAACGGCCAGGTGATCGAGGGCGCGCTGCGCAAGCACGATATGTCCGAGGAGGCATTCCACCGCGTGCTGCGCGAAAAGGGCCTGCGCGAAGTGGGTGACGTGGCCGAGGTGCGGCTGGAGGCCAACGGCAAGATCAGCGTGCTGAAGACGGCCAGGCACGAGTGACGCGTACGGCCCGGCCGGGTGCTCGCGGCCGCCCAGGCGTACGCCCGCGCGGGATGCGCGCCGGGCACGCCGTCGGCACCGCTTGTCGACGCGATCAGGGCTCGCCCTGGCCGTCCGCGTGGTGCCATTCCGCCGAGCGTTCGAGCCAGGGGGGCACGGCGGCCGCGGGGAGTGGTCGCGAGACGTGGAAGCCCTGCACCTCGTCGCAGGCCATGCGCCGCACGGTCTCGTAGATACGCCGGGTCTCCACCCCTTCGACCACCACGCGGAAGCCGAGGTCGTGCGCCAGCGCGGCGGTCGAGCGGACGATGGCCGCATCGTGCCGGCTGGCATCCATGGCGCGCACGAAGGACTGGTCGATCTTCAGGCAGGTCGCCGGCATCTGGCGCAGCGACGCCAGGTTGCTGTAGCCGGTGCCGAAGTCGTCGATCGCGATGCCGGCGCCCAGCTCGCGCACCGCATCGAGGTGGCGACGGGTGGCGTCGTTGTGCGCGAGCAGCGTGCTCTCGGTGAATTCCAGTTCGAGCACGCGCGGGTCCACGCCGTGGCGGTCGACCACCCCTTCCAGGCGCGTGACCAGGTCCGCATCGAAGTCGGCATTGGAGATGTTGAGCGACAGGCCGATGTCGTGGCCGGCACGACGCCATGCCGCCAGTTGCGCCACGCCGTGGTCGAGCACCCATCCGGTCAGCGAGCGCATCAGGCCCGCGCGTTCGGCCAGCGGCACGAACTGGCCCGGTGGCACCTCGCCCAGGGTCGGGTGCCGCCAGCGCGCGAGCGCCTCCACCGCCACGCAGCGGCCGTCACTCAGGCGCACGCGCGGCTGGTAGTGCAGGTACAGCTCCGTGCGCTCGGTCAGCGCGGCGGCGAGCTCGGTCACCAGGAAAAATTCCTGGCGGTGGCGTTCGTCCTGGCGGCGTTCGTACAGCGCCCAGCCGCGCGGGCTACGCTGCGCGGCGTAGGAGGCGCTCATCACCTGGCGCAGCGGATCGTTGCCGTCGAGCTGGCGCACGTCCAGATCGAGCAGGCCCACGCCCGGCTGCAGGGTCAGCGGGATGTCCAGGCAATCGAACGGCCTGCGCAGGCGGGCGACCAGGTCGTCCAGCTGGTCCGTTTCCAGCGGCCTGTCGCCGTCGGGAAGTACCGCCGCGAAGCGCGTCACGCCGACCTGGTAGAGGTTGGTGCGGGCCGGGATCCAGCCCTGCACGCGCGCGGCCACCGCACGCATCAGCTCGTCGGCGTAGGTGAAACCCATCGCCCGCACGAACGCGTTGAAGCGCTCCACCGGGGCGACCTCGATGGCGATCAGCCAGGCCCGCTGCACGCCGTTCCTGGAACGCGCGCGCAGGTCCTCGAAGAACGCACTGCGATGTGGCAGCTGGGTGACCGGGTCGGTGCGGCCGAGGTAGCCGCCCAGCACCACGCCGGCGCCGGCCAGCCGCGCGGCGTCGCGCAAGGCCGCGCGGCCGGTCTCGTCCAGTCCGCTGCGGGGCGCGTGATCCATCACGCACAGCGCACCGACGTGCCGCCCGCTGAGGGTGAACACCGGCTCGCAGGCGAAGAAGCGCAACGGGGCCGGCGAAGGACCGGTGAGCGGCGGCGTATCCCGGTAGCGCGCGTCGGCGGCGATGTCGGGCAGTACCTGGCCGGCGCCGCGGCGGGCCGCCTCCAGGTAGAGCGGGTGCAGCGCGTGGGGGCTGCGGGCTTCCGGGTCGCGGCTGTACCAGTAGGCGCTTCCGCTGTCGAGTACCAGCGCGACCATCGCCACGTCGAGCGACGCGGCCGCGAGGTGGGCCACGGCGTCGAAGCCGGGCACGGCGTACTCGTCTGCAACGGGGGCCATGGCGGCAGCGGGTTCCTGGTCCACAGGTGCCGCTTCCGCGTCCTGCTCCACGGTCGTATGCATGGCGTTCTCCCTCCGGCCGACCTGGTGGGAACCGCTGTCACCCCTCCGGCCAGAGTACTTCGGCCGCGTCGACGGCCGCAATGCGAAAAAGAGAAGGGATGGCGGCGTCCGGGGCGCGCGCCCCGGGCGGGTCACCCTCAGTCGGGCCGGTGCGGCAGGGCCAGGTATTCCTCGCTCTGCATCTCGATCAGGCGCGACTCGGTACGACTGAACTCGGCGCGATGGCGCTCGCCGTCGTACAGCTCGGTGATCGGCGCGGCGGCCGAAAGCACCAGCTTGACGAGGCGGTCGTAGAACTCGTCCACCATCAACACGAAGCGCTTCGCCGCGTCCTCGCTGTAGATGGAAAACTGCGGCACGTTGGAAACGAGCACCGTGGGCACGCGTCGCGCCAGCGCGATGTAGTCGGCGACCGCGCGCGGACCTTCGCACAGCGCCTCGAAGTCGAACCACAGCACGCCCGGCGCCTGCCGGCGCAGTGGGATGGGGCGTCCGTTGATTTCCAGCGTGACGTCCTCACGGGCCGCGCCCTGCGCCTGGCTGGCGAAGATGCGCGCCAGAGCGCGCTCGGCCTCGGCACCCGGCGGTGTCAGGTAGACCGGTGCCTGGGTCAGTGCGCGCAGGCGCCAGTCGTGCGGCGAGACCATCTCGACCACCCGGCAGTGCCGCTCGATCAACGCGATGGCAGGCAGGAAGCGGGCGCGCTGCAGGCCGTCGCGGTAGAGGTCCTGTGGTGGCGTGTTGGAGGTGGTCACCAGCGCCACGCCGCGGCGGAACAGCGCATCCAGCAGATTAGCCAGGATCATCGCGTCGCCGATGTCGTTGACCAGGAACTCGTCCAGGCACAGCACGCGGCAGCGCGCGGCCAGTCCTTCGGCGACGTCCTCCAGCGGATCGGCGCGCTCGCCGAGCTCGCGCAGGTGTGCGTGCACCTCGCCCATGAAGCGGTGGAAGTGCCGTCGCAGCGCCACGCCGTGCGGCAGGCTGGCGGCGAACAGGTCCATCAGGAAGGTCTTGCCGCGGCCGACGCTGCCCCACAGGTACAGGCCCGGCACCGGGACGCGTTCGTCGTCGCCGAACAGCGATTTCAGCCGTCCGAACAGGCCGCCGGTTTCCGGGGCGGCGCACAGTGCCGCGTGCATGCGGTCGAACTCCGGCAGCACGGCCAGTTGCGCCGGGTCGGCTTCCCAGCGATGCGCGGCGACGCCTTCGTGGTAGCGGGCGGAAGGGGTGAGAGTGGTCATGAAGCAGGGTTCGGCATGGCGGCTCCTCCCGCGGCGGGCGGCGGGAGGCGGGAAAGGCGGTCGGTTGGGCCCGCGGGCATGCTGGCCCTAACCGCGGCTGGGCGTGGAACGTGGCGGGAGCGACTCATCCGCTACGCGGCGGTGGCAGCCACGGCTGCACCGCGTGCTTCACCGCACCCCGCAGGTCCATCAGCCGGCGGTGGAAAAAGTGGCTGGTCTCGGGCATGCGCACCACCTCCGGCTGCACCGGCAGGCTGTCGATCCAGTCGAACACCGCCTGCGGCTCGACCACCTCGTCGGCCTCGCCCTGCACGATCAGCCAGGGGCATCGCGGCGGCTCGATCGCGGCGAGCGCGAAACGCCCGGCCGGTGGCGCGATGCTGACCAGGGCCGCGGCCTGCAGGCGCACCGCGTTGCGGATGGTCACGTAGCTGCCGAAGGAAAACCCGGCCAGCCACAGCGCGTCACCGGGGCGTACGCGGCGCACCCAGGCGGCGACCGCGGCGAGGTCCTCGCTCTCGCCGTTGCCCTCGTCGTAGCTGCCCTCCGAGGCGCCGGTGCCCCGGAAATTGAAGCGCAGCGTGTCCAGCCCCGACTCGCGCAGGCTGCGCTCGAGCATCGTCACCACCTTGTTGTGCATGGTGCCGCCCTGCACCGGGTTGGGATGGCAGATCACCGCCACGCCGCGGCGCGCCTCGGCGGGGGCGGCGACGTTGCCGATCGCCTCGAGCTTGCCGGCGGGACCGTCGAGCGCGAAGCTCGCCTCTTCCGTGGGAAAGCCGGCGGGATTGTCGGGAACGGTGGTGGGTGTCATGCGCGCAATGATAACCGTCGCGGCCGTGCATCGGCCGTGGTGCCGGGGCCCGGCATGAACCACCTGGCGCACGCGCTGCTCGCCGGTGCCGACCGGGAACGGGTTCTGGGCGGGGTGCTCGGGGACTTCGTGCGTGGCGCACCGGATCCGTTGCTGCCGGCCGGCGTGCGCGAGGGCATCGCGCTGCACCGCGCGATCGACGGCTACACCGATCGCCATCCCGAGGTGCTGGCGGCACGCGCGCTGTTCCAGCCGCCGTACCGCCGCTACGCGGGCATCGCACTGGACATGTGGTTCGACCATCTGCTGGCGCGCGACTTCGTCCGCTGGTCGCCGCTGCCGCTGGCCGGTTTCTCGACCGGCCTGCGGGAGCTGCTGCGCCGTCAGGACGCACTGCTTCCGCCGAGCGCGCGGCGCTTCGCACACTACATGCGGGCCAACGACCTGCCCGCCGCCTATGCCGACCCGGCGATGCTGGATCGCGCGCTGGCCGGTATCGGCGAGCGCCTGCAGCGCGATAACCCGCTGGGGCGGATGCTGCCGGTGCTGCAGGCATTGGATGCGCCGTTGCAGGCCCGCTTCGATGCATTCTTCCCGCAACTGCAGCGGTTCGCGCATGCGTGGAAGCCGTAGGGCGCGGCCGCGCCGCGCGGATCGGGACGCGCATGTAAAGACCTTCTGCGACGCCGGCGTGATGGGCGCGGAAGGGAGGAACGAAAAACGCCGCCCGAGGGGCGGCGTTTCCTGGCGGAGGCTGGTCGGGTCGGGCCGGGTGCTTACTTGGCCTGGCCGACGATCCACTTGACCGTGTTGGCCACCTGCTCGTCGCTGAGCGAGGGCATGCCGCCCTTGGGCGGCATGAAGTTGCCGTCGGGGCCGTGGTAGCCGTGGATCGCGTGCGAGACCAGGGTGTCGATGCCCTGCGCGATACGCGGTGCCCAGGCGGCCTTGTCGCCCAGCTTGGGTGCGCCCGCCACGCCGGCGGTGTGGCAGCTGTGGCAGAGGCCTTCATAGACGGTCTTGCCGTCGGTGCTGCCGCCGAAGGCGACCTGCGAGGCGGCGGCCTTGGCGGCGGCTTCCTGCGCGGCCAGCATGGCGGCCCGGCCGGTGTCGCCGGCATACACCGCGCCGGCCGGGGCCAGGCGCTCGGCCACCCGCTGCGTCGCATGCGGGTTGGTTTCCTTCGGCGAGCGGGCGTAGATGGTGTAGGCCATGATCAGCAACACCAGGGCCAGTACGTGGAGACCAGCGATCAGCCAGCTGAACTGGCGGATGAAGCTCTGGTCCGATTTGGTCATGGAACCGCTCACGCAAGTAACTCCAAGTGATCAGTGGACGTGCCGGCGAGTCCTGGGACAATCCGCCGCGGGAAAGACAAGACGCCGATTATAGATCAAAGCGCACGCCAAGTTCAGGCCGCGCCCCGGCGGCACGAGCCGCGGCAAAGCGCCGCCGTCCATGCCATCGGGCACGTGTCATCGGTCATGCAACACCCCTGTCAACTGGCATTGTCCAAGGCCGTTGCTGTAACCCTATGCTTTTCACATGGTCGGCTTGGGCTGCGGTGACGCGGTCGAAAGGGACCGACAACCATTCCGGGAGCTTTTTTAATGTCGCGTTTTTGGAAGATCGCGCTGGTCGTGGTGGCAGTGTTGGTGCTGCTCGTCGTCGGGTTGCGCCTTATGCACAAGCCGGATGGCCAGGCCAAGGCCCAGGATCCGGGCAAGGAAGGCCAGCAGCCGCCGGTGCCGGTCACCGTGGTGCCGGTGGCGCGCCAGGACGTGCCGGTGTACCTGACGGCGCTGGGCACGGTGCAGGCGCTCAACACGGTGGCGATCAGTCCGCAGGTGGGCGGACGCCTGATGAGCCTTGCGTTCACCGAGGGCCAGCCGGTGAAGAAGGGCCAGGTGCTGGCGCAGATCGACCCGCGCAGCTTCCAGGCCACCTATGACCAGGCCGTGGCGCGGCTGCACCAGGACCAGGCGCAGCTGGCGACCGCCAAGGCCAACTACTCGCGCAGCCAGGAGCTGGGCCCGAAGGGTTACATCGCCAAGCAGGACCTGGATGCGTTGCGCAACACGGTCAGCCAGCTGGAGGCGACCCTCGCCGCCGACCAGGCCGCGATCCGCGATGCCGAGGTGCAGCTGGGCTACACCCGGGTGGTCTCGCCGATCGACGGACTGGCCGGCATCCGCGGCGTCGACCCAGGCAACGTGGTCACCACCACCAGCACCATCGTCACGCTGACCCAGCTGCATCCGATCAACGTGATGTTCAACCTGCCCGAGCAGAACCTGGACATGGTGCGCCAGGCCGCGATGGGCGGCGGCGAACTGAGCGTGGCCGCGCTCGACCGTGGCGACGCGCACGTGATCGCCGGCGGTGGCGTACTCAAGGTGATCGACAACCAGATCGACGCCAGCACCGGCACCTTTCGCCTGAAGTCGGAGTTCCCGAACCAGAAGAACGAGCTGTGGCCCGGCCAGTTCGTCAACGTGCGGCTGAAGGTGCGCACGGTCGGCGGCGGCCTGGTGATCCCGGCCCAGGCGGTGCAGCGCGGTCCGGACGGCGACTACGTCTACCTGCTGCAGCCGGACAACACGGTCAAGATGCAGCCGGTGCAGGTGGCGCAGGAAGTGGGCGACAGCGCAGTGATGATCACCAGCGGACTGAGCCAGGGCCAGAAAGTGGTCACCGAAGGCCAGTTCCGGCTCAAGCCCGGCAGCAAGGTCAACCCGCTCAAGCCCGGCGAGGTGCCGCCGGCGCCGACCAAGGAAGAGCTGGAGAAGGCCAAGAAGGGCGGCGGCGCTCGCCGCGGGCACTGATGACAGCGGCGACCCCGGCACGAAGCACGGGGTCGCCAGAAAGCCAGCCGTTCGCCCTGGGCCCTTCGGCCAGCTCAGGACAGGCGTAGGCCGCAGGCCGGGGTCGAAGGCAGCCCTTCGACTCCGCTGCGCTACGCTCAGGGCGAACGGTGGTTGGGTTGCGACCACGGATCGCGCGCGCCTCCACCTCACAGACAGACCGGATACCCCATGGGCTTTTCCACCCTCTTCATCCGCCGCCCGATCGCCACCTCGCTGCTGATGGTCGCGGTGCTGCTGCTGGGCGTGCTCGGCTACCGCCAGCTGCCGGTCTCGGCGCTGCCGGAAATCGATGCGCCGAGCCTGGTGG
>NZ_DASSES010000116.1:0-14127 GCF_035695185.1 Frateuria sp. | reverse complement strand
GGCGGCCGGCAAGCCGGCCGCCGCCATATCGAGCGACTTACAGGTAATCCAGCGTGTACTGCACCGAGGTGCTGACGTTGCCGGGAGTCGCCGCGCCACCCTTGGCCACGTAGGCGGCGTAGAAGGTGAAGCTCGGGTTGCCGCTCAGGTTGGCGGCCGTCACGCCCTGCGCGCCGGGACCCTTGGACAGGTCCAGCTTGCCAGTCGTGTCGGCAGTCTTGGACAGCATGACCGCCACGTTGGTGGCGAAGCCGGCACCGCTCTTGTTGTTGAGATAACCGGTGCTCAGGTCGGTGGTCGGACCCTGCTCGAAGTACGGGCGCACCTGGGTGATGGCGGGCGTGTCGCTGCCGGCGGCGCAGCCGCTGAGGGCGATGGTCACTGCGGTGTAGCCGGTGGCGTCACCGGCAGTGGCCAGATCCGTCGTCTGCACGGTGGGCAGGGTGACGGTGGCATTGCTGTTACCGCTGCCGTTGACGGAGATGGAGCAGCTGGCCGAGGTGATACGGCCACTGATGGTGATGGTGCCGGTGCCAGGCTGCGCGGCCTGGGCGCCGGACGCGATGCCGAGGCTGGCGATCAGGGCTGCGGTGAGAAGGCGCTTGGACATGCTGGTTCCTCTGGAAGTGGGTTGGTGCGACTGACTCAGGTGATCGGGTGCGGTGCAGGCCCTGCGAACTTTCCGAGCTGTCGTCCGCGGCATCGCCAACAAGCAAGGGCCTGTGTGGCTGTGACGGACTTCGCAAATCCTGTGCCAACTGGCGCAACATTTCGCCAAATGGTTGGCGCGAAAGGACTTGCGTCAAAAACCCGCCGCTCCCGGTGCGACGTGGCGTTCCCTCTGCGATGGACCCCCCAGTCCCGGGATTGCCCCTGTGCGTCACATGTTTCACATTGTGATCACAATCACATTTTGATCACTCAAGGCGTGCGTGGCAAGGCCGATATACCCGCCAATGTAAAGTGTGCTTGACACTCGCCCGGGGCGGATCTAGGCTGTCTGTCAAGTTTGCTTGACAGGTCTGCCGCGCGACGGGCAGGTCGGGGAGGGGAATCCACACATGCCGCGCTTCAACGAAACACGCTACCGCCGGCAGTTGTCGGTCGCGATGGTGGTCTACATGGCCGCGATGCTGCTGGTCTGGCCGCTAAGCCGGACCGCCGCCACTGTGCCGCTCAAGGTGATGCTGGCGGTGGTGCCGGTGCTGCCGATGCTGTTCGTGATCGCCCTGATGGCCAGGCGCATCGGCGCCAGCGACGAGTTCGAACAGCGTGTGCATCTGGTGGCGCTCGGTGCCGCCACCGCCCTGCTCGGCGCGCTCAGCCTGGTGGCCGGCTTCCTGGCCGCGGCAGGGGTGCTGGCGTTGGACGGCAGCATCCTGATCTGGGTGTTCCCGGTGCTGATGTTCAGTTACGCCGCCGCCCGCTGGTGGGTGCTGGTCCGCCACTTCGGTACCCGCGCCACGTGCGAGGGCACCAGCCCGGCCCGCCAGCTGCTGCTGCTGGTGGGCTTGGCGGCGATGGTGCTGGCGGTAGCCTGGTGGCGCGGTCGGCTCGGCGGCTACGAGGTGGGCCTGCTGGTCGGAATGGCGCCCGCCGCGCTGCTCCTGCTGGTGCTGTGGCTGCGGCGCCGGCTCGGCTCCACCGGTGCCGGGGACTGAAGCCATGGGCCTGCGCCCGGTCCACCAGCGGTACCTCCGCCGGTTCCTGCCGGCGATGGCCGGCTATTGCGCGCTGATCGCGCTGTACGGGGGGCTGGTGCCGCACACCCCGAGCACCGCGCTGCGCGCCCTGCTGGCGCTCCTGCCGATGCTGCCGATCGTGCTGGCGATGCGCGCGATCGCACTGGTGATCCGCGAACAGGATGAACTGGAGCGGCTGATCGACCTGCAGGCGCTGGCCGCCGCCGCCGTGCTCACCGCCTGCGGCTTCCTCAGCCTGGGCCTGCTGATCAGCGCGGACGTGATCGGGGGCATGCCCGCCGAACTGGTGGCACTGCTGGTGCTGCCGTGCTTCTTCGCCGCCTTCGGGCTGGCCAAGCTGGTGGTGTGGCTCAGGCTGCAGCGCCGATGAAGAACCACGTCCGCGATCTGCGCGGCGAGCAGGGCTGGTCGCAGGCGGACCTGGCCGAGCGGCTGGACGTCTCGCGCCAGACCGTCAACGCCATCGAGACCGGCAAGTACGACCCCAGCCTGCCGCTCGCCTTCAAGATCGCGCGGCTGTTCGGGCGGGCGATCGAAAACATTTTCGAACCGGACTGAAGGACAGGACCTCGGGACGATGGAAAGGCACACCCGCAACTACCTGCTCGCCGTACGCCTGCCCCTGGGGGTGCTGCTGGTGGCGATGGCTCTCTATGCCGTGTCGCTGCACCAGCTGGGTCCGGCCGGCCGTGCCACTGCGCTGGCGGTGCTGATGGCCTGTTACGTCTGGACCGGCTGGACGGAGTTCCAGCAGATCCGCCGCATGGACGAGATGCGTCGCCGGCTGGAGATGGAGGCGATGGTGCTGGCGTTCATCGGCGGCACCGGCGTGATCCTGCTGCTGTATTTCGTGCGCGTCTCGAAACTGGCCGACGTGCCGTTCGCGGTGGCGCCGCTCTCGCTGTGGGGCTGCTATGTGCTGGCGCATCTGTGGGCCAGGCTGCGCTACCGCTACTGGGCGCTGTAGGGAGGCCGCGTGAAACACCGGACCGCTGTCATCGTCGCCGCACTGCTGCTGTTTGTGTGCGCACGAATGCCCGGCTGGTCGGGGGCGGACTCGCGGGCGCTGCCGGCCGAGCGCGTGGCCACGCGAGTCGAGCCGCGCACGGAGCGGAGCGGCCTGCACGTCGAATGGGAGCCCGCGTCGCGCGTGTGGCGCGGGCCGGAAAACATCTGTGGGACGGGAAGGGAGCTGAGGACATGGCATTGAAACCGCGCACGGTGTTGCGCATCGTGGTGGTCGCCGTCGGGCTCGGCCTGTTGGCGTGGAAGCAGTTCCACCCACACGCCCCGGCGATGCCCGGGAACGACGCGGTCGCCGCGGCCAAACCGCAGGCCGCAGCCAGGCCACGCACCTGGAAACTCGGCCGGCTCACCCTGACCGCCTGCGAACTGGGCCGTCCCGACAGCGGCCTGACCACTGCGGCCTGGTGCGCGCCCTTCGAGGTGCCGGAGAATCGCGCCGACCCGCATGGCCGCAAGATCACCCTGAACCTGGCGGTGATCCGCTCAGAAGCGCAGGTGCCGGCCGGGGACATGCTGGTGTTTCTCGCCGGCGGCCCCGGCCAGGCGGCCACCGAGAGCTGGTCGACGGTGGCGCCGGCCCTCGACGGGTTGCTCGCCCATCGCGACGTGCTGCTGATCGACCAGCGCGGCACCGGCAAGTCCCATCCGCTGGAGTGCAAGGCCGTCGAGAAGGCCACGCAGGCGACGCAGGGCTTGCCTTTCGACGCCCAGCGGTTGCGCGAGCAGACCACGCAGTGCCTGAAGGAAATCGAAGCCAAGGCCGATCCGCGCTTCTACACCACCACCGCGGCGGTGGCCGACCTGGAAGATGCGCGCCAGGCGCTGGGCGTGGCGAGTTTCGACCTGGTCGGCGTGTCCTACGGCACGCGGATGGCGCAGCAGTACGCCATGCATCATCCGCATGCCGTGCGCAGCCTGGTGCTGGACGGCGTGGTACCGAACTCGCTGGTGCTGGGCGAGGACTTCGCACGCAACCTGGAGGACGCGCTCAAGGCGCAGTTCGCGCGCTGCACCGCCGAGCCGGCGTGCAAGACGCACTTCGGCGACCCGTACCAGACCCTCTACCAGCTGCGCGATGCGCTGCGCGCCAACCCCCACAAGGTCAGCTTCCGCGATCCGCAGACCTACCAGAGCGTCGAGCGCACGCTCAGCGACGACGCGCTGGCCAGCGTGGTGCGCCTGTTTGCCTACTCGCCGGTGACCGCGGCGCTGCTGCCGCTCTCGATCGATGCGGCCGCCCATGGTGACGTCGGTCCGCTGCTGGGCCAGGCCAAGTTGATCACCGGCGACCTCGCCGACAGCATGAACAGCGGCATGCAGTTCTCGGTGTTCTGCAGCGAGGACGCCGACCTGCTCAAGGCGCGGCCGCAGGACGCCGACACCATCCTGGGCACGCGCATGGTCGACACGCTGCAGGCGGTGTGCTCGGTCTGGCCCCGTGGCGATCGTCCGGCCGACTTCCACCAGCCGTTGCAGGCGTCCATCCCGACGCTGCTGCTATCGGGCCAGTACGACCCGGTCACGCCGCCGCGGTATGGCGAGGAAGTGCTCTCGCACCTGTCCAACGCCCGCCATCTGGTGCTCAAGGGCCAGGGCCACAACGTCATCGGCGCCGGCTGCGCGCCCACGCTGGTCAAGCACTTCATCGAGGACATCGACCCCAGGAAGCTGGACGCCGGCTGCCTGGACCGCCTGCAGCCGACCCCGCTGTTCATCGACTTCAACGGAGCGACCCCATGATCGAGGTCAAGGACCTGCACAAGGCGTTCGGTGCGGTGAAAGCCGTCGACGGCGTCAGCTTCAGCGCCCGCGACGGCGAGATCACCGGCCTGCTCGGCCCCAACGGCGCCGGCAAGACCACCACCCTGCGCATGCTCTACACGCTGATGAAACCCGACCGCGGCCAGGTGCTGGTCGACGGGGTCGATGCGGCCGCCGACGCGCTCGCCGTGCGGCGTCAACTGGGCGTGCTGCCGGACGCGCGCGGCCTGTACAAGCGCCTGACCGCGCGCGAGAACATCGACTACTTCGCGCACCTGCAGGGCTTGCCGGAGGACGAACTGCGCAGCCGCCGCGAGGCGCTGATCGAGGCGCTGGACATGGCCGACATCGCCGACCGACGCACCGAGGGATTCTCCCAGGGCCAGCGCGTGAAGACCGCGATCGCCCGTGCGCTGGTGCACGACCCGCGCAACGTGATCCTGGACGAGCCGACCAACGGGCTGGACGTGATGGCCACCCGCGCACTGCGCCAGTTCATGCTGAAGCTCAAGGCCGAAGGCCGGTGCGTGCTGTTCTCCAGCCACATCATGCAGGAGGTGGCGGCGCTGTGCGATCGCATCGTGGTGATCGCGCACGGCCGCGTGGTGGCCGACGAGACGCCCGATGCGCTGCGCGCGCAGACCGGCGAGGCGAACCTGGAGGAAGCCTTCGTGAAACTGATCGGCACCGATGAGGGACTGGCCGCATGAACAGGATGGAAGCCCACCCGCTGCGTCGCAGCCGCGCGTTCCTTACGGTGTTCCTGAAGGAAGTCCGCGAGAACCTGCGCGACCGTCGCACGCTCACCAGCGCCTTCCTGACCGGTCCGCTGCTGACGCCGCTGCTGTTCACGATGCTGATCAGCTTCACGGTGAACCGCGAGCTGGACAAGGCCGAGCAGCCGCTCAAGGTACCGGTGATCGGCGCGCAGTACGCGCCCAACCTGCTCGGCGCGCTGAAGGCCGGCGGCGTGGTCCCGCAGCCGGCCGTGGCGAACCCCGAGCAGGTCGTGCGCGACCAGCAGGCCGACCTGGTGCTGCGCATTTCCGCCGGCTACCCGAAGGCCTGGCGCAAGGGCGAGCCGGTACAGGTGGAGGTGATCTACGACTCCTCGCAGCGCGACGCCAGCACACCGGTCGAGCGCGTCACCAGGCTGGTGGAGAACTACTCCCGCCAGCAGGGCGCGATGCGGCTGGTCGCGCGCGGCCTCTCGCCGGCGCTGGCCTCACCGGTGCTCGTGGCCAAGCGCGACCAGGCCACCGCGCAGTCGCGTGCGGTGCTGATGTTCAACATGCTGCCGTACCTGTTCGTGCTGACCATCTTCATCGGCGGCATGTACCTGGCGATCGACCTGACCGCCGGCGAGCGCGAGCGGCAGTCGCTGGAGCCCTTGTTCGCCAACCCGGTGCCGCGCTGGAAGGTGTTCCTCGGCAAGCTCGCGGCGATCTGCGCGTTCTCCACCGCCAGCCTGGTGATCTGTCTGGTCGCGTTTTCCGTGGTCGGCCGCTTCATTCCGACCGAGAAGCTCGGCATGGAAGTGCGGCTTGGACCGTCCTTCGCGCTGCACGTGCTGCTGCTGCAGCTCCCGCTGATCGTGCTGCTGGGCGCGCTGCAATCGCTGGTCGCGGCGTTTGCCAAGAGCTACCGCGAAGCGCAGACCTACCTGTCGCTGCTGATGATGGTGCCGATCCTGCCGAGCATCTTCCTGATGGTGATGCCGATCAAACCGCAGGACTGGATGTATGCCGTGCCGCTGCTGGGGCAGCATCTGGGGATCATCGACCTGGTGCGCGGCGACGGCGTGGGTGCCGTGCCGCTGGCGCTGTGCCTGGCGGGTACCTCGCTCGCCGCCCTCGTCGCCGCGCTGGTGACCATGCAGCTCTACCGGTCCGAGCGGCTGGCCATTTCCGGCTGATCGAGCGCCACCCGTCCGCTCCCCGATGGGAATGGGCGGGTGGCGCCGGCACCTCATCCGTGCGGTCGCTTGCGCCATGCCTGCGCGACCATCGCCCAGGGATGGAAGACGAAGCTCAGGGTGTGTCGCCCTGGCGGCATGCACACCGCGCGGAACATGCCATTGGCGCGATGGATCGCCACCGCTCGTCCGTCGATGTCGGCCTGCCAGCCGGGGAAATCCAGGTCGCCCAGTACCAGCCAGCCGGCCGCCGGGGCCTGGGCATCAATGCTTACCCGGGTGGGTGTGGCCTGCACATTGCCGATCGCCACCCGCGCGTGGCACGTCGCAGCGGCGTCAGCGGCTGCGGTGCGGTCGGCCGCATCACGTGGCGTCAGCCACAAGGTGTCGCGGAAATCGGTGCGTTCCCAGCGGCCAGGCGCCGGCCTGCGGGCGGCCGATAGCGCGTGCACCGGAGTGAGGACACGCGGGTAGGCAAAGGCATTGCGCCACACATCGGTGGAGCCGTCGGAAAACGCAAGTGCATAGCCCTGCGGCGGTGTCCACGCATCGTCGCGGTGGCGAGCGACCAGGTATCTCACACTGAGCAGGTCGCTGAGCTTGCTCGCCGGCGAGCGATTGAAAGGCGTGGCGACCCGTGGCAACGAGCCATGCTCCCTGGCACCGTACCATTGCTGGTAAAGCGCGTAGTGAAGCGGGTTGTAGCCCTGCGTCGATGGGATATCCGCCATCACCACGAGGTTGTCCCACAGCGGACCGCCGTCGAGATTCTCCACGCGGTCCTTCAGCTGGCCGGGCGGCCGGGCCAGGGCGTGCGCAACGAACTGCGCGGCGGGGTTGGGACGGAAGTCGCGCGCTTTGTCGTGGCCCTGGTTGAACGTCCCGTTGAGGTTGAAGCTGCGGTAGTCGGCCACCAGCACCACGAGCAGCCAGACGATGGTGTGCCAGGTGCCACGGGGTTGCCGGAGCTTCCACAGGGCCAGGCCGGCCACGATGGCGCCAAACAGGGTGGCACCCTGCCACCGCACCCCCGTGCCACGCATGTGCAGGCTGGCCAGGACCAGCCACAGCATCGCGATAGCGAGCAGCAACGTGACATGGCGGCGGGAGTCCAGCCGGAAATGGGTGGCAGCCAGTCCGACCAGCACGCTGACCGCCAGATTGAGCAGATAGGCGGCGTCGGAGGGGCGGCGAAGATGCTGCATGCCGGGCAGCCAGGCGTACAACAAGCCGTAGACCGGCGTGTGTAAACCGAGCATGTAGAGCGTGGCGAGCAGGGCGACGGCCGCGAAGAACAGTATCTGCCGCCGCTGGCTACCCTGGCGCCACGCACCGGCGAGACCAGCCAGCAGCAGGGTAGGTACGGCGCCCAGGTAGAAGTACCCCTCCACCCGACTGGCCGGTCCGTCGTAGCTGCCGCGCAGCGCATGCAGCGCGTTCGGGTCGAGCAGTGTCAGGAAGGCTTTGAAGCTCAGTGAGGCATTGCCTGAGGCGGCGAGCGGCAGCGCCGCGCGGTTGGACAGAGTGAGATACGCCCAACTGAAAATCAGCTGCGGCAGCGCCATGCCCGCCGCCAGCACCACCGCGAGCAACGTGCCACCGATCCACCGCCGGCGCTCATCCGGGCTGTAGCCCGGCCAGCGCCGGACGACCGCGACCAGCGCGTAGCCGCTCACCATCAGGGCGAACAGATAGGTCACTTGCACCAGGTGGGTGGCAAACGCGCCGGCCACCAGGCCGAGCACGGCGCCGCGTTGCCAGCCGGGCCGGTCCATAAGGCGCTGCAGCGTGAAGAGGATCGGCGGCACGTAGGCATACGCCAATACGATCGGCGTGTGTTCCAGACGCGAGGCAGCCACGCCTCCGGCCATGAACACCGTCGCCCCCATCAGCGCGCCGAAGGCATTGGCCCCTTTGCGCTGCAGGAAGGCGAGCATGCCCGCCGCACCCAGCAGCAGATGGAGCAGCACGCCCCAGGTGAACCAGGTGACGCCCGGATCCGCGGGCAACAGCATCCAGGCCATCAGCAGTGGCGAAAACAGCATCCCTTGCGGGTCGGCAATCTGCGGAAAGCCGGAGTAGATGTACGGGTTCCACCACGGCGCCAGGCCGTGGTGGAGACTGTGCGCGTTGAAGTAGACGGTCGGGAAGAACTCGTCCATGGCGTCCCACGGAACGACCCGTACGCCCAGCAAAAGCGGGAGGTTGAGCAGCAGCCAGACCAGGCCGAGCAGGTAGTACGGGCGAAGGGGTTCGTGCCGCATGGATCGTCCTTGCAGGGCGGGCCGGCGCGGGTGCGCAATCGATGTGCCGGACCGCCGGTCCCGTTGGTGTCCTACTGGCCTCGCTCGACGGTGGCAGGCACCGCCGGCACCGGTTGGCTGTCCGACGGCCGGCGCACCAGCTTGCCCTGCTTGAACAGTTCGGCGGCCACCTGGTAGTAGGCGGTGGCGTCGTCGATGTCACCGGGGTTGCGCGGCAGCGCGGGGCGGGCGTCGCCGTTGGTGAAATCCGGGTGGAACTGCTCGACCTTCTTCTGGGGTTCCAGGATCGTCAGCAGATCGCCACGCAGATAGCCGAGCTTCTCGTAGGTGGCGGGGAAGGCCCGCTCGCGTCCGGCCGGCAGCTTGAAGATGTCGTAGCCGAAGAAGCGGCTGCGGTAGCTGAAGTCGAGCAGCCCCAGCAGGGTCGGCGGGATGTCGATCTGGCTCATGAAGCGATGCACCCGCCGCGGCGTGATGTGGCCGGGGGCGTAGATCCACAGCGGGATGTGGTAGCGGTTCACCGGCAGGCTGGTCTTGCCTGCGCTGGAGGCGTCGTGGTCGGCGGTGATCACGAACACCGTGTCGCGGAAGTATGGCCGCTTGCGCGCGCGTTCGATGAAGTCGGCGATCGACCAGTCGGTATACGCCACCGCGCCTTCGCGCGTGCCGTTGCGCTGCTTCACGCGCCCGGCCGGGAAGGTGAAGGGGCGATGGTTCGAGGTGGTCATGATGTGCAGGAAGAACGGCTTGCCATCGCCGTGGATCTTGTCCATCTCGCCCAGCGCCAGCGTGTAAAGGTCCTCGTCGGCCACGCCCCACACGTTCTCGCTGTGGATGGTCGCCCCCTTGGGGATGTCCTTGCGGTCCACCGGGGTGTAGCCGTTGTGGCCGAAGAAGTAGTTCATGTTGTCGAAGTAGCCGTAGCCACCGTAGACGAACTCCGAGACGTACCCGCGATCGTTGAAGATGTCCGCGAGCGAGAACAGGTTCTCGTTGTGGTGCATCTTCAGTACCGAGTCGCCGGGCGTGGGCGGGATCGACAGCGACAGCGCCTCCAGCCCGCGCACCGTGCGCGTGCCGTTGGCATAGACGTTGTCGAAGAACAGGCTGTCGTTGGCCAGCGCGTCCAGGTGCGGGGTGATCTCGCCGTGGCTGGCGCCGAAGGTCTTGAGGAAGTCGGCCGAGAGGCTTTCCACGCTGATCAGCACGACGTTGAGATGCTTCTCCGGACCGGGGTTGCGGATCGCGCGGGTCAGGTCGTGGGCGTCGTCGCTGAGGTAGGTCGCATCGGGCGTCTGGAGCGACGAGCGGACCCGCCCGAACGCCACGTCATCGGGCAGGGTGCGGTAGAAGCGCGCGTAATCCAGATGGTTGCTGCGGAAGGCGGCGAAGAACTGGTAGATGCCGTTGCCGGCCAGCTCGTTGACGTACATGTTCTCGCTGCGGTCCTTCAGGGTGCCGCTGACAGCGAACACCGAGACCACGGTCAGGACCAGCCAGCCCAGGACGACCTTGCCGCGCCGCAGGAAGCGGCTGCCGGTGTCGCGCGTGCGCAGCCAGCGCCGGCCCAGCCACACGATCGCCAGCGCCAGCAGTCCGATCAGGCTCATCCACAGGCCGATCGGGTAGGACTCGCGGATATTGCCGATCACCTCGGTGGTGTAGACCAGGTAGTCGACGGCGATGAAGTTGAAGCGCACGCCGAATTCGCCCCAGAACACGAACTCGGAGGCGGCCACGAACAGCAGCCCGTACATCAGCAGGAAGGCGAGCAGGTAGAGCAGGCCCTGCCCCACGCGCGACACGTAGATTCGTCGCGGCACCAGCCACAGGAACAGCAGCAACGGCCAGGCCACGTAGAGCAGCGTGACCAGGTCATAGCAGGCGCCGACGCCGAAGGCGTAGAGCCAGTACAGCGGACTGGCGGGCACGCCCGGGCCGGTCATCGCCAGCAACACGATACGGGTGACGGCACCGATCAGCAGGTAGGTGACGCCCAGCCACCACAGCGGGCGGAAGCGTTGGCGGAGGGGATGCTCGGTCGTGTCGATCAAGGGCATGGTGTGGTTCGCATCTGGAGTGCAACAGGTCTTTATACAGGGTCGCGCTTGGCCGGCGCTTAGGATCGGGCCCGCGGCGGGACTTCGGGCCTGCTCACGCCGCAGGCGCGGGGAAGCTCAGGGGGCGGCGGGTTTGGGCACCGCGGCGATCGCCGCCACGCGCGCCTTTTCCATCGCTTCGCCGATCGCCGGGCCGGCCAGGCCGCGTGCGAGGAATTCCGCGGCGCCGACGGACGTGGCGGCTTCCCGCGCCGCGCGCAGGAACGCCGCCTGCGGATAGGGCGCGTCGGCCCGCCCCAGCCGCCCGCGCTTGTCCGCCTCGCAGACGGTGAGGAACGTGGCCAGCCGCTGTGGCCGGCGCAGCGCGTCGAGCCGCGCCAGCAGCCGCAACACCGTGGCCGGCCGCAGCTCCAGTGCGCGGTGTGCATTGAGATGCTCGCGACAGACCAGCTCGGCCAGCGCAGCATGCTCGGCCGGCACTTTCAGCCGCGCGGCCAGTGCCCGCAGCGGTGCCACGCCGGCATGTTCGTGTCCGATGTGGCTGGGCAGCACGTCCGCCGGCGTGCGCGCCTTGCCCAGGTCGTGGCAGAGCGCACAGAAGCCGACCAGGTCGTCGCCGGGCGCCAGGCGCGCGGCCATGTCCAGCACCAGCTCCAGGTGCACCCCGGTGTCGACTTCCGGGTGGTACTCGGGCCGCTGCGGGACGCCATACAGCGCGTCCACCTCGGGAAACAGCACCGCCAGCGCGCCCGCTTCACGCAGCACGCGCAGGAACGCCGACGGCTGCGGCTCGGCCAGTGCGCGGCGGGTCTCCGCCCAGACGCGCTCGGGAACCAGGTGGTCGACCTCGCCGTCGACGACCATCGCGCGCATCAGCGCCATGGTTTCCCCGGCGACGTGGAAGCCCAGCGGCGCAAAGCGTGCGGCGAAGCGTGCCACGCGCAGGAGCCGCACGGGATCCTCGACGAACGCCGGCGAAACGTGGCGCAGCACGCGCTGCTCGATGTCGCGCTGGCCGTGGAACGGGTCGACCAGGTGGCCCTCCTCGTCCTGCGCGATGGCGTTGATCGTGAGGTCGCGCCGCGCAAGGTCCTCCTCGAGCGTCACCCCGGGATCGGCGTGGAAGGCGAAGCCGTGGTAGCCATGCCCGGTCTTGCGCTCGGTGCGCGCCAGTGCGTACTCCTCGCCCGTGTCCGGGTGCAGGAACACCGGGAAATCCTTGCCTACCGGCTTGTAGCCCTGCGCCAGCATCGCCGCCGGCGTCGCGCCCACCACCACGTGGTCATGGTCGACCACCGGGCGGCCGAGCAACCGGTCGCGCACCGCGCCGCCGACCAGGTAGCGGCGCATGTCAGCGCGTCGCGCCGGTGCTGGCGACGGCGCTGGCCGGCGCCGCACTGGGGCAGGTGACATCCTTGCGCGGCGTCTGGACGTCCGGAAGGCTGTACGGCTGGCCGATCGAGGGCATCCGCGATGCCAGCGGCAGGGCCTTGCCGGACAGGCGCCAGTCGTAGATCACGGCGAAGGCCATCACGCGCGCCACGTAGTCACGGGTCTCATGGTATGGAATGGTCGCCACGAACAGGTCCGGGGGCAAGTTGCCGCGTTCGTCGAGCCATTCGTCGACCTTGTTCGGTCCGGCGTTGTAGGCGGCGCTGGCCAGCCACGGCGCACCGTTGAAGCGCGCGGCCATCTGCGCCAGGTAGCGGGTGCCGAGCATGATGTTGACGGCCGGGTCGTACAGCGACTCGCCGCCGCTCCAGGCCAGGCCGTTCTGTCTGGCCACGCGCGCGGCGGTGCCTGGCAGCAGCTGCATCAGGCCGCGCGCATCGGCACCCGAGTGGGCGTCGCTCATCCAGGCACTTTCGGCGCGGGCGATGGCGTAGGCCCAGGACGGATCGATACCGGCCTGCTGCGCCTGCGGCACCACGCCGTCCTGGCTGGCCAGCGGGAAGCGCTGGTCGTAGTAGCGCAGGGCATCGCCGCTCGAATAGGTGAACACCGCGCGGTCATACCAGCCACGCTCGTAAGCCAGCCGGGCGGCAATGCGCAGGGTGGCCGCGTCGGCTCCGCCGAGCGCACGCGACCATTCGCGCCGGGCCAGCTGGGGCAGGTCCACCGCGAACAGCTCGAAGGCGCGCTGCAGGCCCGGCCTGGCCAGCAGCGCCTGCTCGCGCTGCCCGTCGTCGGGCGGATCCAGCGGGCAGATCGCGTAATCGTCCTGCACGCGGTCGGCGGCCAGGAAGCCATAGTAGGTCGGTTCCTGCGCCAGCCTGGCGTAGAGCGCATCGGCCTGGTCCGGGTGCCCGGTGGCGGCCAGCGCGCGGGCGCGGAAGTAGCGCCACTCGTCTTCGTCCTGCTGACCGGCGGACATGGCGTCGATGGCGGCCAGCACGGCGGGCCAGTCCTGCCGCGCGAGCGCCACGCGGGCGCGCCACTCGCGGCTGGTGTCGGTCTGTACGTCGGCGGGCAGGGCGGCCAGGCGGGCCAGCGCATGGTCGTCGAAGTCGGTGGCGTGGAACAGCGCCAGCGCGTAGCGGATACGGTCGCGCTGCTGCGGGGTGAAGGTGAAGCGCGGGGCCAGCCGCTGCCAGCCCGCGTCGGCCGCGTCGGTGTCGCGCCGGGCCAGACGCTGGATCGCCAGGGCGGCGGCCTGGCGATGGCGCGGCGTGTCGGGCCAGTTGACCGCGTCGGCGATCGCGCCGGCCGGATTGCGCAACGCCTGCGCCAGCCGCGCCGCCGCTTTGCCTTCCCCGCCCGGCAGCCACGCCGCCAGCGCGGCGACGGTGCCGCCCTGGCCGGCGTCGACCGCGCGGTCGATCCGCGCCCAGAGCCGGGCGTCGGTGAGCAGGCCGGCCGCGTGCGCGGCGTCGAGCACGCGGTCGCAGGCACCCGGCAGGGCGGGGCTGTCCCACAGCGCGGCCAGGTCATGCGCGAAGTCGAGCGTGCCGCCCTGCGCGAGCTTCGCCTGTAGCGCGTCGCAGGCGAGCGTGTCGCCCAGGCCGGGTTGGTACAGCGCCAGGAAGGCGTCCCAGTGCTGCTGTTGCGCCTGACTGAGCAGCCAGGCGCGGCGCAGGTCGGCGGCGGGCAGCAGGTCAGGGTAGCGGGCGAGGAAATCGGCCACGGTGGCGCGGTCCAGCGTGTCCACGTCGTGCTCGAGCGCGGCTTCCTCCAGGTAGAGATACAGCGGGTAGTCGGTCAGCCCCTTGGCCCAGCTGCGCCAGCCGTCGCCGCCCTGCTGCGCGACGGCCCAGGCCTGCTTGAAGGCGACGCGCTGGTCGGCCAGCGAGGGCGCGGCGCGCACCGACGCCACGAGGCAGAGCCAGGCGGCCAGGGTGAACAGGAGGTGCGACAAGGGACGACGCGCGCGGGCGGTCGGGGAGGCGTTCGGGGTCATC
>NZ_DASSES010000115.1:0-7379 GCF_035695185.1 Frateuria sp. | reverse complement strand
TCAACCCGCGCAGCCGCCATCGGCTGGATGCCGCGCGGGTCGACTTCGCGCTGCTCGGCAACCGGTTGCTGCCGCGCCTTGCGGCGGCCGGCATCGAGGCCGATCCGGCCATGCGCCCCGGCAGCGACCACGCACCGCTCTGGGTCGAGCTTGCGTAGCGACCTCGACCGAGGCCCGGCACTTCGGTCGATTCCACCGCGGTTGGTTCGTCGACAAGAGGTCCACCCACACCTAGGAGTTCATGCCATGTCCTACATCGACGGTTTCGTGATCGCCGTACCCACGGCCAACCGGCAGGCCTTCATCGACCATGCCAGCGGCTTCGATTCGGCTTTCCTGGAGTACGGTGCCACCCGCGTGCTGGAGTGCTGGGGCGACGACGTCCCCGACGGCAAGCTCACGGACTTCCGCCGCGCCGTGCAGGCCACGCCGGAGGAAGCGGTGGTGTTCTCGTGGATCGAATGGCCGGACAAGGCCACGCGCGATGCCGGCATGGAGAAGCTCATGAAGGACCCGCGCTTCAGCCCCGAGAACACGCCGATGCCGTTCGACGGCAAGCGGATGATCTTCGGCGGCTTCAGGCCGGTCGTCGAACTCGGCCGCAATCGCTGATCCACGCGATCCCGGCGGGCGCTGGGCCCCGCTGGACAGGTGCATCGCCCCGCGAGGTCCCCAGCGCACGGCTCAGCTGCCGCCTTTCCGGGCGCCGACGAGTGCCGGTCAACCGCGCTTCAGTTTGTTCCGGTCGGCTGTGACCGGGGACCCGCGCGTCCCGAAAGCATCGGCAGGGCAATCCGAAACACGCACGGCGGCGTCGTGCGGCCAGCGTCGGCCTGCCCTTGGCGAGCGCCTGCCTGCCTGCACTGCGCCTGCTCCGGTCGCAAGCCGAGTGCGGGCGGCCAGATGACGCAGGATGCAGCGCATTTAGACGGGCCTGTCATCGTGCTTGCTTCATCCTGCCTGCCTGCCATCGCGATGGCGGAACAGACGGCCAAACCCGTGGCGGCAACTCGCCTTGCCACCGGCCCGGGCGGCGGAGACCGCCCCCAGACAACCCCAATGGACATCACCGGCATCCGGAACGCGGCAGCAACGCACGACGGCCCGTGCATGGACGCTGCCGGTCCATACGAGGAGGCGCAGATGAACACACCCCAGGACAGCAGTTACCGCCCGTCCGGCAGTGGGCAGGCCACGGGCCCAGGCACCAGCGACGGCGCCGACGAGATGGCCGAACGGATGCGCGCCGAAGGGCAGGAACAGGTCCGGCACTACCGCAACGTTGCCGCCGACAAGGTCGACACGCTGGCCGACAGCGTCAAGGCCGCCGCCGCGGAGATGCGCGATGACGACGTCGCCCATCTGTCGCGGCACGTCTCGGACATGGCCGGCGGCCTGAGCCGCATGGCGGCAGGGCTGCGCGAAAAGAGCGCCGACGAACTCCTGCATGACGTGCGCCGCATCGCGCGCGAAAACCCCACCCTGTTCATCGCCGGCAGCATCGCGATCGGCTTCGGCCTCACCCGTTTCGCCCGCGCTTCGGCGAGCAACGGCACGGACCGTGAACGGGCCTCGCCACCGGCCGTCAGCGAACGTACCGGCCGCACCCGCTGGACCGACACCGACGCCGCCGTCCCCGGTACCACCGCGCGGCCGGCCACCGGCAACGACACCATCGACACCACCGCACCCGGCGGCCTGACCGGCGCCATCCCCGCGGTGCCCGGGCCATCGGCATCCACCCCGGACGCCATTTCGGCGCGCGCGGGCGCCAGCGCGAGCGACGCGGCCAGCGGCGAGCAAGACACCCTGTCGTCCACGGACACCCTGCGCGGGAGGAACCAGCCATGAGCAAGTCCTACGAACAACCGCAACCCTTCGACAACCGGCCGTTGCGCGCCGTGCCATCGGCACGCGAGGAAGACACCTCCATCGGTGGCCTGCTCAAGCAGCTGACGCGCGAGATCCCGTTGCTGTTCACCAAGGAGCTCGCGCTGGCCAAGGCGGAGATGCGCGAAAACCTGCGCGCCACCAAGGCGGGCGTGGCGGCGGTGGCCACCGGCGGCGCCGTGATGCTCGCCGGCCTGATCGTCCTGCTGATGGCCGGCGTGTACGGGCTGAGCACCGTGCTCGCGCCGTGGCTGTCCGCGCTGATCGTCGGCGCCGCCGCCCTAGTCGTGGGCTGGGTGATGGTCAGCGCCGGCAAGAAGCGGTTCGAGCCCGCCTCGCTCAAGCCCGACCACACCCTTCACTCGCTGCAGAAGGATGCCGATGCCATCCGCGGGAGGACGCCATGAGCACTGCTTCCGAACGGATCGACGCCGAGTCGCACAAGGACCCGGCGCGGCTGGAGCGCGAGATCGACCAGCAACGCGCAGACATCAACCACATTGTCGACGCGCTGGAGAACAAGCTTTCGCCCGGCCAGCTGTTCGACCGCATGGTGCATTTCGGCCAGGGCAACGGCCGCGAACTGGCCCGGAACTTCGGCAACGCGGTGAAGACCCATCCGGTGCCCGCCGTGCTCGCCTCGGTCGGCCTGCTGTGGCTGTATGCCAGCCGCAACGAGCCGGCGCCGGCGCCCACCGGCGTGACCGCTAGGGGCGCCGACGACGGTGCGGGGATGCTGGACCGTGCGCGCGACATGGGCGGCGAGGTGTCCGACACCGTTTCCAGCACCTGGAACCAGGCCAGGGAGCGCATCGGCGACACCGCCTCGCGCATGGCCGACACCGCCCATGGCGCGCGCGATTCCCTGGCGCACCAGAAGGACCGTGCCGTGCAGGGCTACAACCAGCTGCTGCGCGAGAACCCGCTGGCGCTGGGTGCGATCGGCATCGCCGTCGGCGCGCTGCTCGGCGCCGCCCTGCCCACCACCGAGCCGGAGAACCGGCTGATGGGCGAGGCCAGCGACCGTCTCGCAGACAACGCCAGGGACGCGGTACAGACCGGCGCGGACAAGGCGCGCGATGTCATACAGGACATCGGCGAGCCGCAGGACAGCGTGCGCCACTGACACCCGCATCGTCGAGCCCCTCCCTAGGGGGGGCCGTTGCCCGCCAACCATCGGCTCCGGCTCACCACCCGTCCTGCCGGCAGGGATGCCGGCGGCGCCTGGTTAGCGCAGCCCCTCCCGGATCGCGGAAACCAGTTCGCCAGCCGGATCGTGCGCCTGCTCCCAGTACATCATCCCGCCCAGCCGGTGCGCCTTCACATAGGCGGCCTTGGCGGCGATCGACTGCGGGTCGTCGTAGGTGATGAAGGCGTGCGTGCGCGCGTTCCACAGCCAGGCGGCGCCGGCCTGCGCGTCCCAGTGCCGGACGAAGCCGTTGCGTCCGATGAAATCGCGCACCAGCTCGGGCCACGGATGCTCGCCCTGATAGCGGCCGTAGGGCCGGTAGAGACCGTCGTGGCCCACCTGCACGTCGTCGAACTCGCGGCCATAGAAGGCGACGCCGAGCAGCAGTTTTTCCGGCGGCACGCCGGCGGCGATGAACTGGTGCACCGCGCGGTCGGCCGTGCGTGCATCCGCCGGCGCCAGGCGTGAGCGATCCAGTCCTGCGTGATGCCCGGTGGTCGGCGTCATGCGGTTGACGAAGTCGTAGGTCATCAGGTTGAACCAGTCGACCGCCGGCTCGACCGCGGCGATGTCGATGCCATCGACGAACGGCCCGTCCGCGACGGCGACGCTAAGGGCGTAGTGACGCCCCGGGCCCGCCTGCCGGTCCAGTGCCTGGCGCACGGCCTGCAGCAGCAGGGTGAAGCGGCCGCGGTCGGCACGGCTGAAGGCGATGCCGGATTCGCCGTGGCCCGGATACTCCCAGTCCACGTCCAGCCCGTCGGCGCCCTGCGCTGCGACCAGGCGTGCCGCGCTCTGTGCGAAGGCCTGCCGCCCCGCGGCCGTTGCCGCCGCTTCGGAAAAGCCGCCGGCGCCCCAGCCGCCCACCGCGATGGTCACCTTGAGCGCCGGCCGGATGCGCTTGAGCGCCAGCAGGCGCCGCAGGCGCGCGGTGGCGTCGCCGTCCAGCACCACGTGGCCCTGCTCGACGTGGGCGAAAGCGAAGATCAGCGTGTCGATGGCTTCCAGCGAGCGTGCGTCCGCACCGTTCCAGTCGGTGGCGTAGCCGACCACGCGGTATCCGGCTGCCGTTGCCGCGGAGGCGCCAACGGCAACCATGCAGGCGAACAGGACAGAAGCGAGTCTCGGCAGGCGCAATCGCATCGAAGCGTTCCTCTACGGCAACGCCCGGAGCATGCCATGCCCGGGCGGTTGCCGGGGATCGACGGACCCTCAGCTGGAATGGTCCAGGATGATCTTCCAGCCCTGCGCCGTCTTCTCCCACAACAGCGAATAGACCCCATCGTCCTGGGCGACCGCGCCATGCTCGGCGCGATCCAGGTGGAAGCGCCCGGTGACGATCGCGTAGCGCACCTCGCCCTCCGCGCAGGGCAACAGCCGCACGTCCACGCCCGAGAAGGCCAGCCGTCCCATCTGTGCCTTGTTCGCGTAGTGCTTGCGGTAGCTCTCCAGGATGGCGCGGTAGCCCTTGCGTACGGTGCGGCCCACGAAGGTGGTGTCCGGCGCGTCCCGGTAGCCGCGCATGAACGCTTCCACGTCTCCCCGGTTCCAGGCGGCCTGCTGTCCGGCCATGACCCTGCGGATGGCGGCTACGTCGTCCCCTGCGGCCACGGCCGGTACGGCGATGAAGGCCAGGAGCAAGCCCAGCGCGGAAAGCCAGCGTGACGGATGCATCGGTGCTCCCCTTGATCGGATCGTCGAAGCTTAATCGCTCCGTTGCCGCACAGCCTGGAACACCACCACGCGGTCGGCCGTGGCGGGCCCATCCGCACGCAGCCACGCCTCCCGGGCGACGAGCGGGCTGCATGGGCCGAAGGTACACACGCGGATCGGGCGCCGCCGCCCCTCGGCGTGCAATGCATCGAGCACCTGGCGCAGCACCGCCCCGACGAACGGCGTGTAGAGGAAGAACACCGTGCCGGCGGACAGGTCCGCGTCGCGCGCGTCCCCGGCAACGAAGGTGACGCGGGCCAGCCGCAGGGCGCGCGCCGCGGCACGCGCGACGGTCACATGCGACTCTTGCCATTCCACGCCGAGCGCGCGTGCGCCGGTACAGAGCGAGGCGAGCATCGGCACGTGCCCCAGCCCCGACCCGAGATCGACCAGCACGTCCCGGGGCGCCAGGCGGACGCGCGCGAGCATGTCCAGTACGTGCCGCGCCGGCGTCGGCTGATAGAACACCATCCCCGGCTCCAGTGCCGGCCCTCCGGTGCCCGGCTCGGCGAGCCGCAGCAGGCCGGCGACCAGTTCATCCAGTGCGTCGTAGCCTTCGCCGGCGGGGGTTGCCGGGGAAGCTTCCAGCCAGCGCCGGAACAGCGCCGGCCCCTGCCCCGCCTGGACCGCGGCGCGCAAGCGCCGGTGCAACCTGCCGTCCGCATGCTCCAGGCGCACGCGCAATGCTTCCGCGCGGTCGGCCGACCCCCGGCCTTCCTGTGCGAGGACGGGCCACACGCTCTCGATCCAGTCCAGGGCCTCGGCGCGCGGGCGCCACTGCTCCGGCGCCTCCAGCGCCCGGTCGCCGGCCAGTCGGTCGAGCCTGGCCTGGATGCCGCCCCCGTCGTTCAGTCCGGAATCTCCGCCTCGACCAGTCTGGCCAGCAACACCAGCGATTCCTGCCAGCCGAGGTAACAGGCCTCGGTCGGGATCGCGTCGGGAATGCCTTCCTGCACCACGGTCAGTTCCGTGCCGCAGGAAACCTTGCCCAGCGAGACGGTCGTGACCATCTCGCCCGACAGGCCCGGATCATCGAAGCGGTCGGTGTAGCGCAGCAGCTCGCCCGGCCGCAGTTCGAGGTAGGTGCCGCCGAACGTGTGGCTGTGGCCGCTCGTGAAATTGGTGAACGACATGCGGTAGCTGCCGCCGACCCTGGCATCCATGTGGTGGACCTTGCCGGTGAAGCCATTGGGCGGCAGCCATTTGGCCATCGCATCGGGATCGATGAAGGCGCGGAACAGGCGCTCGGGCGTGGTGCGCAGGACGCGGTGCAGTCGGACGGTACCCATGGTTCCACCTCGTGGCATGACGGACGCTCGTCACCACGACGCGCGAGCGCGTCCGGCTTCGACAGCGGGCAGACTAGCCGATCGACCGCGCAGGCCACACCCACGCCTTGCGTGGCCGACCCGGTTCAAGCGGGCAGCGCCGCGCACTGACGCCAGCTTGATCGGCCGCTAACACGCCCGGGCACAGGATGCCGCCGGGAAACCCGGGCTGGCCGCGTCGTCATTTCGGGAGGCCGTCATGCCTGTCTCGATCGCTCCGCTCGTCCTCGCCACCGCGTTGCTTTCCACGGCCGCGGCGCACGCCGCCGACTCGAAGAAACCGGCGTCGGATGCCCAGCTCATCGCCAGTGCCATGCGCGCCGCGCCGGCAGGCGTGGCCCGCCACGCCACCATCATGGCGATGCAACCGGATGGCAGCATGCGCACGCTGCGCCAGGGCACCAACGGATTCACCTGCATCCCCGATGCCCCCGCCACGCCAGGGCCCGATCCGATGTGCGCCGACAAGGCCGCCATGGGCTGGGTACAGGCTTGGCTGTCCCACGCCACGCCGCCGGTCGGCAAGGTCGGCCTGATGTACATGCTCGAAGGCGGAACCGACGCCAGCAACACCGATCCGTATGCGACCAAGCCGGAAGGCAACCACTGGATCAAGACCGGCCCGCACGTCATGGTGGTCGGCGCCGACTCGGCGTTCTACGACCAGTATCCGAAGCAGGACAATCCCGCCACGGATGCACCCTACGTGATGTGGGCCGGCACCCCCTACCGGCACCTGATGGCACCGATCCGCTGAGATGGCGGGCTTCGGAGGGCGGCCTCGGCCGATGTGGCGCGATGGCCGACCCTCCCTGCGGGGCACCGTCCTACAACTGCGACGCGAACTCGGCCCAGAAGCGGTCGGTGACCTGCTGTGTCCACGGCCGCGCCTGCAAGCCGGCGATCGTCACCGCCTGCGACGCGGCCAGGTCGCCGTCGAACACCCCGGTCATGCGGCGGGCGAACTCCCCGTCGTAGACGGCAATGTTCGCCTCGTCGTTGAGGTGGAACGAGCGGTTGTCGAAGTTGGCCGAGCCGGCCAGCGTCAGGTAATCGTCGACCACCATCAGCTTGCTGTGGAACAGCGAGGGCCCATAGCGGGCGATCTTCGCGCCGGCGGCAATGAAGCCGGCCCAATAGGTGCGCGAGGCATCGCCCACCATGTGGCCGTCGACGTGGTCGCCTTCCACGATGATGCGCACGCGCACCCCGCGGGCCAGCGCGGCCAGCAGCGCCCGTCGCGCCGCCTCGTCCGGCAC
>NZ_DASSES010000114.1:0-3753 GCF_035695185.1 Frateuria sp. | reverse complement strand
CTGGACACGGTGGAACTGGTGATGGCCCTCGAGGAAGAGTTCGAGACCGAGATCCCGGACGAAGAGGCCGAGAAGATCACCACCGTTCAGCAGGCCGTGGACTACATCAAGGCCCACACCAAGGACTGATCGGTTTCGTGTCCGGTGTCCGTGCCCCTGACGGCACGGGTTTCCGTTCACGCGGCGATACTGAAAGCTGCGCCACCTTGGCGCAGTTTTCGTTTCTGCGTTTTGAAACGTCCGATACCGTATGGTGGCTGGACTTAAGGCCGTTGCACGGCAGCGCGCCGAGAGAACACGTAAGGATTCAAATCCATGAGCGAACGACCCGTGAGTAGACGGCGTGTAGTAGTGACCGGCATGGGCATCATCTCGCCGGTCGGCAACGACATCGCCACCGCCTGGGACAACATCCTCAAGGGTGTCAGCGGCATCGGCCCGGTGACCCACTTCGACGCCACCGGCTATGCCACCCGCATCGCCGGCCAGGTGCGCGATTTCGACCCCACCCAGTGGATGCCGCCGAAGGACGTCAAGAAGATGGACCCCTTCATCCACTACGGCATCGCGGCCGGCACGCAGGCGCTGCGCGACTCCGGGCTGGAAGTCACCGAAGCCAATGCGCCGCGCATCGGCGTGGCCGTGGGCGCCGGCATCGGCGGGCTGAACACCATCGAGGACACCTCGATCGAACTGCACGAGAAGGGCCCGCGCCGCGTGTCGCCGTTCTTCGTGCCCAGTTCGATCATCAACATGGTGTCTGGCCACCTGTCGATCATGTTCGGCCTGAAGGGCCCGAACATCGCCTGCGTTACCGCATGCACCACGGCCACGCACAACATCGGCCTGGCCATGCGCATGATCCAGTACGGCGATGCCGACGCGATGATCGCCGGCGGCGCCGAGTTCGCCACCACCGGTACGGCGATGGCCGGCTTCTGCTCGGCCAAGGCCATGTCCACCCGCAACGACGAGCCGACCAAGGCCAGTCGCCCGTGGGACAAGGACCGTGACGGCTTCGTGCTGTCCGACGGCGCCGGCGTGCTGATGCTGGAAGAGTACGAGCATGCGAAAGCCCGCGGCGCGAAGATCTACGCCGAGCTGGTCGGCTTCGGCATGAGCGGCGACGCGTACCACATCACCGCCCCGAGCGAGGGCGGCGAGGGTGCCGCGCGCTGCATGCAGGCGGCGCTGGACGATGCCGGCGTGAACCCGACCGACGTGCAGTACATCAACGCGCACGGCACCTCGACCCCGCTGGGCGATCTGGGCGAGGTGATGGCGGCGAAGAAGGTCTTCGGCGAACACGCCTACAAACTGGCGATGAGCTCGACCAAGTCGACCACCGGCCACCTGCTCGGTGCCGCCGGTGGTGTCGAGGCGATCTTCACCATCCTGGCGCTGCGCGACCAGGTGCTGCCGCCGACCATCAACCTGGACGAGCCGGGCGAGGGCTGCGACCTGGACTTCGTGCCGCATACGGCGCGCAAGGCTGAGCTGGGCGTGGCGATCTCCAACTCGTTCGGCTTCGGCGGCACCAACGGCACGCTCGTCTTCCGCCGCCACTGAGCGGAAGCGTGGGCTGCCACCTGAGGGTCCTCGACGGCCGGCGCGACCTGCTCGCGCCGGCCGCCGCTTTTGCGGACCGTTATCCCTGCCTGCTCGAGAGCGTGGTGCGCGGCAGTGCGCAGGCACGCTACGACATCCTGTTCGCCTTCCCGCGCGAGAAACTCGAGCTGCTGGCGGACGGGCGTCTTTGCAGGACCGCGCTCCAGGGCGGCGTCCCCGTGGTATTGCCCGCGAACGGGCCGCGGCAGGAACCGCAGGCCGGTGGCTTCCTCGCCGCCCTCGACGCGGCCTGGCAGGCCGAACGTATCCCCGGCAGTGACGATGGCCTGCCTTTCCACGGCGGCTGGGTGCTGCTGCTGACCTACGAGCTGGCCGGCGAGATCGAGCCGCGCCTGCGCCTGACGCCGGGCGAGGGCCTGCCGGCGGCGCTGGCGTTGCGCTGCCCGGCGGCCATCATCGTCGACCATGCCGCTGACCGTACCTGGCTGGTGGCCGAGGCAGGGCAGGTCGCCCTGCTCGATGCGATGGAGGCCGATCTGGACACGCCGACGGCCCTGCCGCCCCTCGCACCGCCGTCCGCCATCGAGGAAGACGCGCCTTCGCGCTTCCTGGGCGGCGTCGCCCGCGTGCACGAGCACTTGCAGGCCGGCGACATCTTCCAGGCCAATCTGTCGCGCGCTTGGCGCGCGCATTACCCGCAGCCGCCGGCGCCGGCTGCCTTGTACGGGGCGTTGCGGACCGCCAACCCGGCGCCCTTCGCGGGCCTGTTGCAGCAGCCCGGCTGGGCGGTCGCCAGTTCCTCGCCGGAGCGGCTGGTCGAAGTGCGCGACGGCATCGCGCAGACCCGGCCCATCGCCGGCACCCGGCCGCGAGTGGCGGGCGATGATGACGCAGCACGCATCCGCGAGCTCACCGCGCACCCGAAGGAGCGTGCCGAGCACGTCATGCTGATCGACCTCGAGCGCAACGATCTAGGTCGCGTCTGCGTGCCGGGCACGGTGGTGGTCGACGAGCTGATGGCGGTGGAGAGCTACGCTCACGTGCACCACATCGTTTCGAACGTACGCGGGTGCCTGCGCGAGGGCGTGACGCCAGGGCAGGTGATCGCCGCGACGTTCCCGGGCGGCACCATCACCGGTTGCCCGAAGGTGCGCTGCATGGAAATCATCGCCGCGATCGAGGACGCCCCCCGGGGCGCCTACACCGGCGCGCTCGGCTACCTGGACCTGAGCGGTGAGCTTGACCTCAACATCCTGATCCGCACGCTGAGCCAGGTCGGTTGCGAAGTTTCGTTTCGCGCCGGCGCGGGCATCGTCGCCGACTCGATCGCCGAACGTGAGCTGGACGAAACCCGCGCCAAGGCGCGCGGCCTGCTGCGCGCGCTGGGGGCGTCCGGTTGATCGCGCGTGTGCTGGTCGACGGACAGGCAACGGACCGCGTCTCTGTGTTGGACCGCGGGCTGGGCTATGGGGACGGCCTGTTCGAAACGGTCCGCTTCCTCGGCACCGAGGCGCCGCTGTGGTCGCGCCACGCTCATCGCCTGGAGGAAGGCTGCCGCCGCCTTCGCCTGCCGCTGCCCGATCCCGGCGTATTGCTGGCCGAGGCACGAGCAGTGTCGCAGGCGATGGTGCAGTCGGTCGTACGCATCACCCTGACGCGTGGCGTGGGGGCGCGCGGCTATGGGCCGCCCGCCCAGCCGGATCCCACCCGCATCGTCGCCGCCTTCGACCCGCCGCCGCATGACGCCGCGGCACCGGCCGATGGTGTGCGCATGCGCCTGTGCGCCACGCGCCTCGCGCCGCAGCCTTTGCTTGCCGGCCTCAAGCACCTCAATCGCCTGGAACAGGTGCTCGCGCGCTCCGAGTGGGACGATCCGTCCATCGCCGAGGGCCTGTTGTGCGATGCCGACGGGCTGGCCATCTCGGCCACCGCCGCCAACCTCTTCGTGGTATCCGGTGGCATGCTGGCCACTCCGGCGCTCGACCGCTGCGGCGTCGCCGGCGTTGCCCGCGCGGAAATACTGGCCGCCTGGCCGCACGCACAGGTGCGCCCGATCCCCCTGGCGGAGCTCCATCAGGCCGACGAGCTCTTCCTATCCTCGAGCGTGCGCGGCATCCTGCCCGTTCGCGAGCTGGACGGGCGCCCCCTGGCGGTCGGTCCGGTCACGCGCGCGCTGCAATCGCA
>NZ_DASSES010000113.1:0-13793 GCF_035695185.1 Frateuria sp. | reverse complement strand
GCTATGTCACTGCCCGGCGCCAGGCGACGGTCTCCGCGCAGATCACCGGCACGCTCACCGACGTGCTGATCGAGGAAGGCGACCACGTCACCAAGGGCCAGGTGCTGGCGCGGCTGGAGGACAGCGCCTACCGCGCCAACCTCGAGGCCGCCCGGGCCAGCGCCCGTGCAGCGCAGGCGCAGGTGGGCCAGCTCCAGGCGCAGCTGGCCCAGGCCCGCCACGATGCGGCCCGGCAGGACGCGCTGGTCGGCCGCGGGCTGGTCGCCAGGCAGGCCGCCGAACAGGCACACACCCAGGTCGATGCGCTCGCCGCCCAGCTCAGCGCGCAGCGCCGCCAGGCCGAGGCCGCGCGGGCGCAGGCGCAGGTGGCGCAGGTCAACTTCGACTACACCGTGGTGCGCGCGCCGTTCGACGGCGTGGTCACCGACAAGGCCGCGCAGGTCGGCGAGATCATCTCGCCGCTGTCGGCCGGCGGTGGCTTCACCCGCACCGGCGTGGGCACGATCGTCGACATGGATTCGCTCGAGGTGGACGTGGACGTCAACGAGGCCTATATCGGCCGCGTCAAACCGCACATGCCCGCCGAGGCCGTGCTGGACGCCTATCCCGACTGGCGCATCCCCGCCCACGTGATCGCCATCGTGCCAGCCGCCGACCGCGGCAAGGCCACGGTGAAGGTGCGCGTGGCGCTGGAAAGCCGGGACGCGCGCATCGTGCCGGACATGGGCGTGCGCGTGTCGTTCCTGGAAACCCGCCCCAAGGCCGCGGCGCAGGCGCCACGCGGCGTGCTGGTGCCGGCGGCGGCCATCGCACAGCGCGATGGCCATGAGGTGGTCTTCGTGGTGCAGGGCGAGCGGGTGCAGCAGCGGCGCGTCCAGGCGCAGCCGCATGGCGACGAGCGCCTGCTGCCGGAAGGCGTGCAGCCCGGCGAGACCGTCGTGGTCTCGCCACCGGCCGCCCTGCGCGATGGCGCGGCGGTGCGTGTCGAGAACAAGCAGTCCTGAGCGTCGATGCAGTGGCGGGCGTCCGCTCGACGGGCGCGCGCGATGGCTAAGCAAACCATTACGGCTGACTGGAGAAAGCCCATGGGCAACCTGATCGAAACCCGCGACCTGGCCAAGGTCTATACCCGCGGCAAGCAGAAGGTCGAAGTGCTGCACCACATCGACCTGGACATCGGCGAGGGCGACTTCCTCGCCCTGATGGGCCCGTCCGGCTCGGGCAAGACCACGCTGCTCAACCTGATCGGCGGGCTGGACACCCCGAGCGCCGGCAGCATCAGCGTGGGCGGCCAGCGCATCGACCAGCTCGGCGCGGGCGCCCTGGCCAAGTGGCGCGCGGCCAACGTCGGCTTCGTGTTCCAGTTCTACAACCTGATGCCGATGCTGTCGGCGCAGCGCAACGTGGAGCTGCCGTTGCTGCTGACCAAACTCTCTTCCGCCGAACGCCGCCAGCGTGCATCGATCGCACTGCAGCTGGTGGGCCTTGGCGAGCGCGCCTCGCACAAGCCCAGCGAGCTGTCCGGCGGCCAGCAGCAGCGCGTGGCGATCGCCCGCGCGATCGTCTCCGACCCCACCCTGCTGGTCTGCGACGAGCCTACCGGCGACCTGGACCGCCAGTCCGCCGAGGACGTGCTGGGCCTCTTGCGCACGCTCAACCGCGAGCACGGCAAGACCATCGTGATGGTTACCCACGATCCCAAGGCCGCCGAGTACGCCAACCACACCCTGCATCTGGACAAGGGCACGCTGGTCGAGCAGGCGATCGCCTGAAGGAGGCTCGCATGAAATACCTGCACCTGATCTGGGCCGCCCTGTGGCGGCGCAAGACGCGCACCCTCCTCACGCTGGTATCGATCCTGGCGGCGTTCCTGCTGTTCGGCATGCTCGACGGCGTGCGCACCAGCTTCGCCAACGCGGGCAAGAGCGCGGCCGGCGCCGAACGCCTGCAGACGGGCTCGAAGCTCTCCTTCATCGAGACCCTGCCGCAATCGCTGCAGGCCCGCATGGAGCAGTTGCCCGGGGTGAAGATGGTGGCTTACGCCAACTGGTTCGGCGGCGCCTACCAGGACCCGCACAACCAGATATTCACTTTCGCGGTGAGCGACAACTACGTCGACATGTATCCGGAGGTCAGCGTGTCGCCGGCCGAACGCAAGGCCTTCGAGCAGACCCGTACCGGCGTGCTGGTCGGCGACGTGCTGGCCAAGAAGTACCACTGGAAGGTCGGCGACAAGCTGCCGCTGCAGTCGAACATCTACCCCAACCGCGACGGCAGCAAGAACTGGAGCTTCGACATCGTCGGGCTGATGCATGCCACCAGGCCCGAGGACCGGCAGTTCCTGCAGGGCGGCATCCTGATGCACTGGAAGTACTTCGACGAGTCCAATCCGTACAACCGCGGCCAGGTCGGCTGGTACGTCACCCGCGTGGCCGACGCCGGCCAGTCCGACCGTGTGGCGCGCGCCATCGACGCGCTGTCGGCCAACTCCGACCACGAGACCAAGACCCAGACCGAGCAGGCGGCGATGGCGGCGTGGATCAAGCAGATGGCCGACGTGGGCTTCATCGTCGTGTCGATCATGGGCGCGGTGTTCTTCACCCTGCTGCTGCTGACCGGCAACACCATGGCGCAGGCGGTACGTGAGCGCACCTCGGAGCTGGCGGTGCTCAAGACGATCGGCTTCTCCAGCGCGAGCGTGCTCGGTCTGGTGCTGGCCGAGTCGGTGGCATTGGTGCTGCTGGGTGGCGTGCTCGGCCTCGGACTGGCGGCGGTGCTGGGGCCGGTGCTCAGCGCCGGCAGCGGCGGAATGGTCAGCATGCCGCCGGTGGGCGCGGCCAGCTGGGCGGTGGGCCTGGCGCTGATGGTGGCGATCGGACTGCTCGTCGGCGCGTTGCCGGCGATGCGCGCGATGCGCCTGAACATCGTCGATGCACTGGCCGGGCGCTGAGGAGACAGCCATGAAGACATTTCTGCGAGGACTGCTGCTTGCTATCGTGGTGGTGGCGAGCATCATCGCCTGGGCCCGCTTGCCCTGGCCCGCCCTGCTGGTGGTGGCGGTGCTGTTCCTGCTGTGGATGCAGCTGACCCGCACCGGGCGCCAGGCCGGTTCGGCCACCAGCGTGGGTGTGAGCACGCTGCCGCAGCGCATCGGATCGTCGTCGGTCGTGGTGGTCGGCATCGCCGGTGTGGTGGCGGTGCTGGTCTCGCTGCTGGCGATGGGTGTGGGCTACAGCGAGGCGCTGAGCAAGAGCGGCGCCACCGACACCGCCATCGTCATGCGCGACGGCTCGGCCTCGGAGGTTTCCTCCGTGCTCGACCACGACAGCATCGTTGCGATCGCGGAGGCTCCAGGGATCGCGCGCGATGCGGCAGGCAAGCCGATCGCCTCGCCGGAGCTGGTGGTCGCGGCCAACCTGCCGCTCAGCGACGGCAGCGGCGACGAGGGCAGCGTGCAGGTGCGCGGCGTCGGCGACCAGGCGTGGGCGTTGCGGCCGGAGGTGAAGATCGTCGCCGGGCGCAAGTTCAAGCCGGGCCTGCGCGAGCTGGTCGCCGGCACGGGGGCGCAGCGCCAGTTCGCCGGGCTGGAGCCGGGACGCCAGATCAAGCTGGGCAGCCAGACCTGGACGGTCACCGGCATCTTCGCCTCGGGCAACGCGATGGACTCGGAGCTGTGGGGCGATGCGGACATCGTCGCTTCGGCCTACCGGCGTGGCAGCAGCCGCACGTCCGTGTTCGCCCGCCTCACCGGGGCCGGCGCCTTCGATGCGTTCAAGGCCGCGCTCAAGGGCGATCCGCGCTTACAGGTGGACGTGCAGACCACGCTCGACTACTTCAGCAAGCAGTCCGAGCAGACCACCAAGGCGATCCGCATCATTGGGATCGTGGTAGGCGTGATCATGGCGATCGGTGCGGTGTTCGGCGCGCTCAACACCATGTTCGCCGCGGTCGCCGGGCGGGCCCGCGAGATCGCCACCCTGCGCGCGATCGGTTTCCGCGGCACGCCGGTGGTGGTCGCGGTAATGCTCGAGACCATGTTGCTGGCACTGATCGGTGGCGTGCTGGGCGGGATCCTGGCCTGGCTCGCCTTCAACGGCTTCGCCGCATCGACGCTCGCGGCGGGCACCACGGCCACGATGAGTTTCCGGCTGCACGTAACGCCGGCGCTGCTATGGACCGGGCTGAAATGGGCACTGGCGATCGGCTTCATCGGTGGCCTGTTCCCGGCCGTGCGCGCCGCACGGTTGCCGGTGACCACGGCATTGCGCGAGTCCTGACAGACAAGGGGCGGGGAGCGCGGGATCTGCCCGCGTGCCCCGCTCCGGCCCGGTCAAGGCATCAGCGGCGGCACGTACGCCAGCGTCAGCCCCAGCGCCCACAGAAGACCGAGCACCAGCGGCACGTGCACCAGCAACTGGATGAAGGTGAAGCCGACCACCTCGCGTGCCTTCAGGCCCAGCACGCCCAGCAGCGGCAGCATCCAGAACGGATTGACCAGGTTGGGTAGCGCCTCGGCGGCGTTGTAGACCTGCACCGCCCAACCCAGGTGCACGTGCAGGTCGCGGGCGGCCTGCATCACGTAGGGCGCCTCCACCAGCCACTTGCCGCCACCCGAGGGCACGAAGAAGCCCAGCACCGCCGAGTAGCCACCTATCACCAGCGGGAAGCTGTCGGTCGTGGCCACGCGCACGAACATCCCGGCCAGCCGGTGGGCCAGCGTGGCGCCGTCCGCGCCGGGTGCGTGGGTGAGCAGGGCGGCGATGCCACCGTAGAGCGGGAACTGGATCAGCACGCCGGCAGTCCCGGGCACCGCGCGCGCCACTGCGTCGAGGAAGCTGCGCGGGCGCCAGTGCAGCAGCAGGCCCGCGGTGAGGAACAGCAGGTTGTAGGTATCCAGGTCGGCGATCGCCACCGTCACCGGCAGGCTGGCAAAGCGCCGGATCAACCAGCCCAGCCCCAGCGCGCCGACCAGCAGCGACAGCAGCGGGCTGTACTCCAGCCATTCCCCCGGCCGCGTGCGTGGCGGCAAGGCGGGCACCGCGTCCGCGTCGGCGACGCCGCAGTCGCGCGCGGTGCGTGCGTCCTCACCGGTCGGTGCGGTGAGCCAGCACACCAGCAGCGAGGCGGCGATCAGCACCGCGGTGAGCAGCAGCGACTGCCACAGGAAGATCGTCTGCGTGAAGGGCAGCACCCCGGTGATCGCCAGCAGTCCCGGCGGCATGCTGCCCGGGTTGGCCTGCAGCTGGGCGGCCGAGGAAGACAGGCCCATCGCCCACACCGCGCCCAGGCCCAGGTAGGCCGCGGCGCCGGCTGCGCGGTAGTCCATGCGCAGCTCCCCGCGCCTGGCCAGCGCACGCACCAGCAGTCCGCCGAACACCAGCGAAAAGCCCCACGACAGCAGCGAGGCCAGCATGCTGGCCAGCGCCACGTAGCACACCGCACCGCGTCCGCTCCTGGGCGCGCGCGCCAGGGCACCGATCAGGCGCGCCACCACGGGCGCCGTGGCCACGACATGCCCGCCGATCACCACGAATACCATCTGCATGGTGAAGGGGATCAGGCCCCAGAACCCATCGCCGAACACCTGCGCGGTGGTCGCCGCGGTGGCGCCGAAGCCGAGTGCCAGCAGCGCGACCAGGGCCACGCCGAGGGCGGCGAACACCCAGGCGTCGGGAAACCAGCGTTCCGACCAGGCGGCGCTGCGCAACGCGGCGCGCGCGAGCAGGCCTTGCTGCGTGGGGTTCATGCCGCTCTCCGCTGTGTTCGCTTGCGGCATGGTGGCCGGCGGCTTGCGCCGGGACAAGCGGCGCGAGAGCAGGGTGGCGCAGGGGGGTGCCAGGTGCGGTCGTTTGTCGGGCTTTGCCCGGCGACGGGATGCCGGGCAAAGCCCGAAGGTGCGCTCCCGCCGGGAGCCCTCGCTAGCGGGCGGGCTTTTTCGCCATGGTGATCACGCACACGCCGAGCAGGATGATCGCCATGCCCGCCAGGTCGAACGGACCCACGTGCTCGCCGGCCAGCAGGACGCCGAACAACACCGCCACCGGCGGGTTGACGTAGGCGTAGCTGGTCGCCAGTGCCGGCCGCGCGTGCTTGAGCACGTACAGGTAGGAGCTGAAGGCCACGATCGAACCGAACAGTGCGAGGTACACGACCGCCGCCGTGGCGCGCACCGTCGGATGGGCGGGAAGCTGCTCGCCCGTGCCGAAACCGAGCAGCAGCAGCGCGGCGCTGGCGCAGAGCATCTGGGCGGAAGTGTTCATCGGGCCGGCCGGCATGTCCTGGCGCTTGCTCCAGGCGGAGCCGAACGCCCAGCTCATCGCCGCCACGATCAGCGCCAGCGCGCCCAGCCGCGAGCCGGAAAGGCCGCTGCCCAGGTTCAGCACCACCACGCCGGCGAAGCCGACCAGCAGTCCGACCGTCTCGCGCCGGCTCGGCCATTGGCCGTACATGCCGGAGAACACGGCGGCGAACAACGGCATGCTGGCCACCGCCACCGCGGCGATTCCCGAGCTCAAGCTCTGCTCGGCGAAGCACACCAGGCCGTTGCCGCCCAGCAGCAGCAACACGCCGGTCACCGCGGCGTTGCGCCATTGCCGCGGCGTCGGCGGGCGCACGCCACGCAGGCGCAGGAACACGTACATCGCCAGCCCAGCGCCGAGGAAGCGCACGCCGGCGAGCAGGAACGGCGGGTAGCTTTCCAGCGCGTAGCGGATGCCGAGGTAGGTCGAGCCCCAGATCACGTACAGCGCGAACAGGGCGAGCGGGATCAGCAGGCGCGGTTCGTCCAGCCTGCGGACGGCGGGAGCGGCGGTAGAGGGGTCGATGGCGGACATGGCAGGGGTGTCGTGCTGGGGGAAGGGGAAATCAGTCGGCCGTGCGGGTGCCGATCCACCAGACATGGCCTTGGGGATCACGAAGGCCGGCCGTGCGGTCGCCGTAGGGCTGGTCGGTCGGCGGGGACAGGCTGCTCGCGCCGGCGGCGAGGCCCGCGGCATGGCAGGCGTCGACGTCGGGCACGTAGACGTGGGTCGAGCAGCGCACCGGATCGCGCCCGTCAGGCCGCTCGCCCAGCATGACCACCGAATCGTCGATACGCACTTCCGCATGCATGATCGAGCCGTCCCCGCGCGCCTTCCGGTACAGCTCCCTTGCGCCGAAGGTCGCCTGCAGGAAGGCCAGCATGAGGCTCGCGTCCGCCACGAGCAGGTAGGGCGACACGGCGTGGTGGCCGGCGGGCTTGTACGTGGGCATGGGCGGGATCCGTCAGGACGGGGCAAGCGCCGGCAGCCGGCGGAGCCGGCGTCGATGCAGAGGTGTTGCCCGAAGCGCGCAACGATAGCGGGAGCGGAACGGCCGCGGTAGCGCGGAGTTCTCAATCCAGCCTTGAGCACCGGTCAAGACGCGCGACGCCGCTCCGGCGCGGCGGCGCGCTCGCGCGCCAGCAGCTCGCGCTTGCGTTCCACCCCCCAGCGCCAACCGCCCAGCGAGCCGTCCTCGCGCACCACGCGATGGCAGGGCACGATCAGCGCCAGGCGGTTGTTGCCGCAGGCGTTGCCGATCGCGCGCGCCGCCCGGGGATCGCCCAGCTCCGCGGCGAGCGCGCGGTAGCTGCGGGTCTGGCCGGCGGGGATGCGGGTCAGCGCCTCCCACACGCGCCACTGGAAGGCGGTGGCGGCGATGTCCAGCGGCGGCATGGCGGGCGCGGCGGCGTCACTCCAGCCCAGCTCGCTGGCGATGCGTGCGATCACCGCGTCCAGCCACTCCTCGCGCCCGGCGTCCACGCGCTCGCGCGTGGCGCGGGGGAACTCGTCGGCCAGGCCGTGTTCCAGTGCCGCGTCGTCGTCGCCCAGGTTGACCGCGCAGATGCCGCGCGTGGTAGTGGCCACCAGCAGCCGGCCCAGCGGGGTGGCGGTGGTGGTGTAGCGGATGCTGGCGCCGGCGCCGCCGGCGCGGTAGCTGGCCGGGGTCATGCCAAGCAGGCGGTTGCTGTGTTCGTAGACCCGGCTGCCCGAGCCGAAGCCGGCCTCGTAGACCGCGTCGGTCACTGCCGCGCCATCGCGCAAGGCTGCCTTGAGCTGGCCGAAGCGGCGCGAGCGATGGTATTCGGCCGGACTCATGCCGAAGCGCCGGCGGAAGGCACGCTGCAGGTAGGTGGGACTCAGTGCGACCGCGCCGGCGAGGGCATCCAGGCTGGGCGCGGTTTCGGCCTCGTCGAGCAGCCGGCGGGCCTGTTCAAGGGGTTCGATGGCGGACATGGCGGCATTCCGGGTTCCAGAGGGCGCCAGTCTGGACGGATGGCCGCGATCGAACCATCCGCATCTTGCGCCTCAACGGGCGACCGGACGGCCCTCGTGCAGCACCACGAAGTCGCCCTCGAGCACCTGCGGGCGCGTGCCGGCGGCAGGCGCCGCGCGGCCGACCGCACGCGTGCGGTTCCACTGGCGCAGCGCCAGCCACAGGCCGCCGCCGACCAGCAGGACACCGGCCACGACCAGGCCGAACACCAGCATCACGCCCACCACGGCGACGCCCAGGACCAGCGACAAGGCGCGCGCGAGCGGGTGACGGGAACGGGGCGAGGGCAGCTGGAACAGGCGCATGTTAAAAATCCGTGTGGTAAAATCAACGACTTACGTGCGCAACGATGGGGCCTCCACGCCCCCGAGGCAAGTGCCGATGGACCTACCCCCCGGGGCGCTTTGCCGCCTTGATCACATTCCCGACGGTACGGCCGTGGCGGTCGATGCGGTGCTGCCGGACGGACCGGACAATCTCATCGTGCTCCGCGACGGAGAGCAGGCGCGGGCCTGGATCAACGTCTGTCCGCATGCCGGACGGCGGCTGGACTGGGCGCCGGGCCAGTTCCTGATCAGCCGCGGCACGCTGGTGTGCGCCGTGCATGGGGCGAGTTTCCGCACCGGGGACGGTCTGTGCGTCGGTGGGCCCTGCCGCGGCCAGTCATTGCGGGCGGTGGCGGTGAAGGTGGAGCGCGGAGTGGTCTGGCTGGAGAGCGATTGAGCGTCCTCCCCTGGCGGCGAGGCAGGCCGCCGGCCCACCCAGGGCAGGTGCTTCTCCCCGGGGGGCGGGCTGAGGTGACAAAAAAAAGAAGGCCCGGCGTGCGCCGGGCCTTCTTTTTGGTCCTTGCCAGCGGGCCCTCCCTGGCCCGCCAGCCCAACTTGCGTCAGAGGTTGTTGGCGCGGTCCGCGGCCCCGGCGGTCTGATAGATCAGGCCCGACAGCGGCAGCAGCTGGCTCAGGAAGCGGTTCCACTTGGTGATGCCGGCGGCGCCCACGAACACCACGTCGCCCGGCAGCACGCGGAAGTTGTCCGCCAGGGCATACGAGGCCGGCGAGCGCGCATTCAGATGGAACACCTGCGCCGGGGTCTGGCTGAGCTTCTCCGAGCCGCGGATCACGTACACCGCATTGCCCGAGGAGGTCACCGGGCTCAGGCCGCCCGCGCGACCCAGCGCCTGGGTGAGCGTCAGGGTGGTGGTCTTGAAGGTGATCGCCTGCGGGCGGATCACCTCGCCCACCACATAGACCTCCTTGTTGTCGTTGTACGGCAGGAACAGCTTGTCGCCCGGCTTGAGGTAGATCGGCTTGCCGTTGTCGGACTGGCTGATCTGGGTCAGATCCAGGTGATAGGTCTGGCCGTCACGGGTCAGCGTGAAGCCGGACAGGTCGGCATTCTGCGTATCGATGCCCGCCAGGCCGATCGCCTGCGACAGCGTCACCGGGACCGAGTTGAGCACCTGCGCGTCGGTGTGCTGGAACGCGCCCTCGAGCGTGACCCGCTGGCTGCCATAGCCGACCACGTTGACGTCCACCTGCGGCTGGCGCACGAAGCTGCTGAGCTTCTTCGTCAAGGACTGGCGCAGTTCCTCGACGGTGAGGCCGGCGGCCTTGATGGTGCCGGCATACGGGTAGAACAGCGTACCGTCCGGTCGCACCAGGCGGCCGTTGGCCACCGTCTGCTGCTGCGAGCCCGCCGGCGAGGTCAGTTCCGGGTGGTCCCACACGGTGATGTAGAGCGTGTCGCCCGGGCCGATGCGGTAGTCCTGCGGCTGGTAGGAAAGCAGCTCCGGCGGGATCGCGGCCGGCTGATTGCGGCTGTCGACCAGCTCCGGCGTGATCTGCACCAGCTGCATGTGGCTGTCCTCGCGCTGCAGTGCGCCCTCATCCATGCGCTGGCCGGGGACGATCGCGCAGCCGTTCAGCGCGAGGGCGAAGAGAAGGAGGGCTACTGCGGGTAGCGTTTTCATAATGCGTCCTTTCTGCTGGGCCATTACGGGATAATCGTGACGAATTAATGAAAGCATTCGCCGGATGCGCCCGCTTAATGGCGGTTGTGGCTAATGGCTACGGTTAATGTGAGCGGGTGTATCCGTGGGTTTTGCCGCTTGCTCCCCGGTGCGACGTGACCGGCATCGCCGACGCAACCTTGGCACTTCGTCCACCCACGCCGCCGAGCAGCGCGGCGGGAGGGGCACCGGCCTGCGCCAGTGCCGGGCGGGCATATCCCGCGGCCGGTGGCATGGCGCGCGATGCCTTGTGCGCCAAGGCCTGGCCGGCCACCAGCAGGCCGGCGAGCGGAAGCACAAGCTTCAACAAGTACATGGGTTGGGCCCCCCCGAAGGTTGAACGGTTGCCAAGCGGGCTCGACGAATCTAACGCGATCATTCGTGAATGCCGTGAGAAAGCAGGGTCTTCAAGTTGGCGATATGCCAAGCCCAGCCAGCGTGAAGAAAAGATGCACTCGTGAAAGCATTTTCTTCACGTAAATGAAGGGAGTGTCCAACATGATTTTTTCACGGAACAGGAGTTTAGACTGCCGACTCTCTCCCGACCGGTCCGGCGCTCACCGCGCGATCGGTCGGCGGGCGTATCGACAGGGGCCACATGGCCTTGGGTATTCGGGAGTGTGCGGATCGTGTTCAACAGCATCCTCGTGGTCTGCCTCGGCAATGTCTGCCGCAGCCCCGTGGCGGAATTCCTGTTCCGGCGCGAACTGGGCGAGCGCGACATCCGGGTCAGCAGCGCCGGCATCGGCGCGCTGGTCGGGCGGCCAATCGACGAGAACGCCGCGGCGTTGCTCGAGGACGACGGCATCGATGCCAGCGAGCACCGCGCACGCCAGCTGGAAGCCTCGATGCTCCGCGAGGCGGACCTGGTCCTCACGATGGATCGCCGGCAGCTGAACTCCGTGGTGCGACTTGCCCCGGAAGCCAGCGGCAAGGTGTTCCTGTTCGGCAAGTGGCACGCCGCGGATGGCGACGTGCCGGATCCCTTTCGGCGTTCGCGCCGAGTGTTCGAGCAAGTACACGCCTCAATCGAACGTGGCGTCGGCAGTTGGCTGCGCTACCTGTGAACCCCTCAGCCTAGGAATCGGGCTATGACCACCAAACAGACCTTCCCGTCCTCACCGCGTCGCGATGACGACATCGACCTGCATGCGCTGCTCGGCACGTTGCTCGACCACAAGTGGTTGATCATCGGCGTCACGGCGGTGTTCTTCGTGATCAGCGTGGTGTACGCCACGCTGACCACGCCGATCTACGAGGCCACCGCCACGGTGCAGGTGGAGCAGAAAGTCCCCAGCCTGCCAGGCCTGGACGACCTGTCGCAGACACTGGGCACGTCCTCTTCCCAGGCCACCACCGAGATCGCCCTGATCACCTCGCGCACGGTCATCGGCCAGGCGGTGAACAACCTCAAGCTGGACATCACGGCCAAGCCGGAGCACTTCCCGGTCATCGGCGACTACATGGCGCGCAGCTACAACCCGCAGATGCCTGGCGACGTGGCGCCGCCGTTCATGGGCATGGACAGCTACGACTGGGGCGGCGCCGAGCTGGACATCTTCCAGCTGGACGTTCCCTCGGCGCTGCTGGACAAGCCGCTGCGCCTGGTCGCCGGCGAGCACGGCACCTACACGCTGACCGACGCCAGCGACAACGTGCTGCTGGAAGGGCGCGTGGGTGAATCGGCCACGGGCAACGGCATCACGATGCAGGTGCAGTCGCTGCACGCCAATCCCGGCACCGTGTTCGACGTGGCGCGCCACTCCCACCTGGGCACGATCACCGCCCTGCAGGGCTCCATCCAGGCGGTCGAGCAGGGCAAGGACTCGGGCATCATCGTGCTCACCTACGACAACCCCGACCCGGCGCTGGCCACCCAGCTGCTCGATCAGATCAGCGCGCTCTACGTGCAGCAGAACGTGGAGCGCAACTCCGCCGAAGCGGCCAACAGCCTGAAGTTCGTCAAGGAGCAGCTGCCCAAGGTCAAGATGGACCTGGAGAAGGCCACCGCCGCGCTGAACGCGTTCCAGATGCGCGCGCACTCGGTCGACATCAGCCTGCAGACCAAGGGGCTGCTCGACCAGACCGTCGCACTGGATACGCAGATCGAAAACCTGCGTATGCAGATGGCCGACGTCGAGCGCAAGTACACCTCCAACCATCCGACCTACCAGGCCCTGGCGGCGCAGATCGGCCAGCTGCAGGCCAAGAAGAACGCGCTGGAGAAGCAGGTCGGGCACCTGCCGGACACGCAGCAGGAACTGCTGCGCCTGACCCGCGACGTGCAGGTCAGCAACGAGACCTACACCAACCTGCTCAACCAGGCCCAGCAGCTCGACATCGCGCGTGCCGGCACCGTCGGCAACGTGCGCGTGGTCGATCGCGCGGCGACCAATACCAACCGTCCGGTGTGGCCGCCGAAGCTGATCGTGGTACTGGCCGGCACCGCCCTTGGCGGCCTGCTCGCGCTCGCCTTCATCTTCATCCGTCAGCTGCTCAACCGCGGCGTGGAAGACCTGGCGGCGATCGAACACGTCGGCCTGCCGGTCTACGCCTGCGTGCCGCTGTCGGCCGCCGAGCGCGAGATCACCGAGCGCAACGGCCGCGTGCGGCGAGGGGCGTACGCCCAGCACCTGCTGGCGCAGAGCGCGCCGGATGACCTGGCGGTGGAGGCGCTGCGCAGTCTGCGCACCAGCCTGCACTTCGCCCGCCTCGAAGCGAAGAACAACCTGCTGATGATTTCCAGCCCGGGCCCGGGCGCCGGCAAGACCTTCGTCGGTTCCAACCTGGCGGCGGTGATCGCGCAGGCCGGCCAGCGCGTCCTGCTGATCGACGCGGACATGCGCAAGGGCGCGCTGCACACCGTGGTCGGCGGTCGCCCGGAGCAGGGCCTGTCGGAACTGATTTCCGGCCAGATCGGCCTGTCCGAGGCGGTGCGCACGGTGGAGGGGGCGAACAACCTCTACTTCATCTCGCGCGGCAAGGTCCCGCCGAACCCGTCCGAACTGCTGATGCATTCGCACTTCACCGCGTTGCTGGAGAAGCTCAAGCCGCGCTTCGATCTGATCATCATCGACACCCCGCCGATCCTGGCGGTGACCGACGCGGCGGTGATCGGCCACCACGTGGGCACCAGCCTGATGGTCGTGCGCTTCGGCGTGAACCAGGCGCGCGAGATCGCGCTGGCCAAGCAGCGCTTCGAGCAGAACGGCGTGCCGGTCAAGGGCGCGATCTTCAACGCGGTCGAGAAGCGCAGTGCGGGCTACTACGCCTACGCGTACTACGAGTACGCCGGCGCCAAGGCCTGACCCCGCTCCCTCCCTTGAATCGAAAGGACATCGCATGACACTGAAAGTCACCCTGTTCGGCACCGGCTACGTGGGCCTGGTCACCGGGACCTGCCTGGCGGAAATGGGCAACCGCGTGCTGTGCGTGGACGTGGACGCGGCCAAGGTCGCGCGCCTGAAGCACGGTGAGGTGCCGATCTACG
>NZ_DASSES010000112.1:0-63017 GCF_035695185.1 Frateuria sp. | reverse complement strand
TACCGCGACCACGCGCTCACCGAGCTTAGCGCGCGCCTTGGGCTGCTGGCCGCGCATTGCCCGCCGAACCTGCCCGCCGGGCAGCAGCACCAGATCGGCGAGCTGCTGCAGCACATGGGTGAAAGCGTGAAGCGCCTGGCGCCAATGCTCGACGACGGCGTGATCGACGCCCGCGACGCGGCGCACGCCGACGGCGCGCTGCGCGAGCTGGACGTGCTGCTGGGGCAGGTGGTGACGCTGCGCAGTGCCATTCGCCAGCACGCCAAGGGCGAGCCCTGCGACAGCGTGGAGGACGTGACCTGATGTTCGGGCGTTTCGCCGATGGCCTGGCCGCGGTGCGTGCGGCTTTCCCCCTGAGGTTCGCGCGCCTCGGCCGGGCCATCGGCGCAGCGTCTGCTGCAAAAGAGAACGCCCGGGGCGGCAACCCCGGGCGTTCGGATGGTTCCACCGCCCCTTGGAGAACGGAGAACATGACCACTCTAACCCAAGCGCCCGACGCACGCCAAATGGCGGCCGGGCGGGCAGCGCTGATGCGCTGGTACCCCACCATGCCGCTGCGCATGGTCGACGCCCTCCGCCTGCATCGACCGGGCTACCCGCTGATCGCGGGCGGCAAGGGCGGGCAGGGGAGGGTGCGCCATTGAATACCCCCCCCTGTCTCTATACGGGCCCGGGCACGCTGGAGCACTGCGCGAAAGCGCACCAGCGGCGCACCGAGGCCAAGGAATCCAAGACCCCGCTGAAGGAAGTCGCGGCGGAACTGGGCATTTCCCGGTCGACCCTGCGCACGTGGGCCGATGCCCACGACCAGATGGCGAGCTTCGACGTGAAGCTCGCGCGGGAGGGCTCGCCGACGATGAAGGTGTGCACGGTGATCACGCCGAGCGGCGCGCTGGCTGCGGCGCTCGCCGCCTTTCGCGAGTACCCGGGCACGTTCAAGAACCTGGAACTGCCCGGCTGGCGGCTGCTGGTGGGCGAAACGAACTTCAAGCTCGAGGACGTGCGCGGCGCGGCGACGCCACGGAGGGCCGCCTGATGCCCGCCGCCACCAACCGACTGAGCGGGCTGGACCCGAACGATACCTACCACGGCCGCCTGCGGGCTGCCCGGGCCCACGTCCGCCTCACCGAGGAGGAGGCCGCAGGCCTCGGCCAGATCACGGTGAAGCGGCTGCAGAGCATGGAGCGCGGCGGGGAGTCCGGCAAGCAGCCGAACATGCCGGCGCTCAATCGCCTGGGCGCAGCCTACGGCGTCAGCGCCGTGTGGCTCGCCGCCGGCGGCGCGGCCGGGCCGAAGCTCGTGCCCGAGTGGTACGTGCCGGGGAGGGCTGCCTGATGGATGGCTCCCTCAATGTGCTTCCGGCGTCGGCCGGAGCCGAGAAAAAGATTCTGGACCCGTGTTGCGGCAGCCGGATGTTTTGGTTTGATCGCAACAACCCGGCAGTGGTGTACGGCGATATCAGGCAGGAGCAGCACACGCTCTGCGATGGCCGTTCGCTCTCCATTTTTCCTGATGTGCCACTCGATTTCAGGCGCCTGCCTTACGCGGACGCAGCGTTCAAGCTTGTGGTGTTCGATCCGCCGCACCTACGCAAGGCGGGCGAGGAGAGCTGGATGCGCGCGAAGTATGGCGCGCTAAACCCGCTCACGTGGCGCGATGACCTGCGGGCCGGATTCGCCGAGTGCTTCCGAGTGCTAGCTGATGACGGCGTGCTGATCTTCAAGTGGAACGAAACGCAGATTCGCGTGAGCGAGGTGCTCGCGCTGACCGAGCAGCGCCCGCTGTTCGGCCATCCGTCTGGAAAGAAAGGCGGCACGCATTGGATGTGCTTTATGAAGGGTGTCGGGGGTGCCGCATGACCTCCAACGTCATCACCATCGCCGGCCACAGCGTTACGCCCGTTACGCTCACCCAGGCCATCGAGCACTTCCTCCAGCGCAAGCGCCTGCGCAACGCCGCGCTCAACACGCTGGTGGCCTACGCGGGCGACCTGCAGGACTTCGCCGACTACGCCACCACGCAGGGCGTGGAACTGATCGGCCTGGTGGGCGAGCGCCTGGTCGGCCGCTGGCTGGATCGTCTCGGGCACCGCGGCCTGTCGCCACGCAGCCAGGCCCGCAAGCTCACCGTGCTGCGGCAGCTGGTGCTGCACAGCATCCGCGAGGGCTGGCTGAGTCACGACCCGACGAAGGATGACAACGTGCATTTCGTGCAGCTGCCGAAGATCGCGCCGGAGCTGCAGCCGTTGCTGGCCATGATGGACGCGCTGCCCACGCGCACGCCGCAGGACCTGCGCGACCGCGCGATGCTGCGCCTGACGCTGGACGCGGCGCTGCGCGTTGGCGACCTGACCGGCCTGGACGTGCCCAACCCGGCGCGCCCGGCGTTCAACACGGTGGACCTTACCCGTTGCGAGGTGCGCACGCTGGGCAAGGGCCGCAAGCCCGCCGTGGTGCCGATCAACAAGCGCAGCGCGGAATGGCTGGCCGACTGGTTGCGTGTGCGCGACCGCATGGCCCGCGAGGGCGAGGCGGCCATCTTCGTCAGCAACCGCGGCACGCGCATCACCCGCCAGCAGATCCACAACCGGGTGCGCCAGCTCGGCGAGCAGCACGGCATGCCGGGCCTGCACCCGCACCTGCTGCGCCACCGCCGTGTGGGCGACGTGGTGGAGCAGCTCGGCCTGGAGGCCGGGCAGCACCTGGCGCGCCACCGCAGCAAGTCCACCACCGCCTCCGTGTACGGCTCCCAGGCGGCCGCCGTGGTGCGCCACGTGCTGCGCGAGCGGGCGGACCTGGACGCAAGGAGGGTTGGCTGATGGATCCTCTCCTGGTATCCGCTGGCGCCGTGCTGTCCGAGTGCGGACGCTACCGTTACACACTGACCCGCCAGGTCGGCGAGCAGGGCCCGCTGTTCGGTTTCGTGGGCGTGAACCCATCAACCGCCGATGCGGAGGTGGACGACGCCACCGTGCGCAAGTGGCGTGGCTTCGTGCAGCGCTGGGGCGGCCGTGGGTTCGTGGTGGTGAACCTGTTCGCCTGGCGCGCGACCGATGTGAGCGCCCTGGCGTGCCCGCCTGACCCGATCGGCCCGGGCAACCTTGCGGCGATCGCGGCCATGGTCGACAGCTGCGATGTTCTCGTGCCGTGCTGGGGCAGCCGGCTGAAAATGCCGCGCTCCCTGTGGCCTCAGATCGACCGCGTGCGTGTGCAGCTGCTGGCCAGTGGCAAGCCGGTGATGTGCTTCGGGCATGCCAAGAGTGGCGACCCGATGCACCCGCTGATGCTGGGCTACAGCACCCCCCTGGTGTCGCTGGTGGCGGCAACGGCTGGTGCCGCATGAGCGCCGTCATGGACCTGCGCCCCACCGTGGGCAAGGACGGCGCCGGCACGTTCACCGTGTACATCGGCGCCGGCTACCGCGAACTCACCCGCGAGCAGGCCTTTCGGCTGTTCGTCGAGCTGGGCGAATCGCTCGAGATGCCCACCGTGGGCCGTGCGCGGTTCTTCGCTTGGGTGGCCGGCATGCGTCAGCTGCCGATCGCCGAGCGGGTGATGGAGGAATTCAACGTGTCGCGCGCCACCGCCTGCCGCTGGCTGGCCTTCGAGCGCACGCAGCGCCAGGGAGAACCCGCATGAAGCAGCAACAGATCCCGTACGCGCCGGGTACCTTCGCCGCATGCGCCGATTGCCGCCGCGAGCCGCTGCACTGGGAAGTTACCGGCCGCACCAGCCGTGAGCCGGTGGTCTTCGGCCCGGTGCCCGTCAGGCACCTCCTGGAGTGCCGCTCGCCGTGCCGGCGCAAGACCAAGTTGCACCCGTCGCTCGCCGGCGCGATCAGCGAATGGGGCCAGCTCGGCGAGACGCTGCCACTGCCCTTGCCGGCGATCACCAACGTGAGGCCGATCCGGGCGCGCGCGAAGGGGAGGGCGCACGGGTGAACGCCAACCCCACGAAAGGCCGCGACCTGCCGCCGGCGATCGGCAAGCTCCCCGCGCCTGACGCGACACCCGAGGAGCTGATCGCCCACGTGCGCCGCCTGATCGAAGCGCGCCGCGAGCGCATCGCCACGGCTGCCCTGCAGGGGCTGCTGGCGAGCTGCGGCAACGTGACCACCAGCGCGCCCACCGCCGATCACCTGGCGCTGCGCTCCGTGCGCTACGCCGATGCGCTGATCGACGCCCTCAACAAGACGACCGCGGAGGCCCTCCATGCACGCCATCGCTGACGACGTTGTGCCCCTGATGGAAACCAAGGCCGGCCAGAAAGCCAAGGCCAGCGTGATCGGGCGCGCCGTGCGCCTAGGCGTGGCCCACGGGGCCTACCGCTGCACTTGCTGCGGTGGCCGCTGCGACGTGCGGGTGGAGTACGACGACGCTGGCGCACCGACCCGCACCAGCGGCAAGTGCCGCACGCCCAACTGCATCGCGTGGGAGGGCTGAAGCCGTGGCCGACCACCTCAGCCCCCAGCATGAAGCGATTCTCGCCGAGCTGCGCAAAGGCCCGGCCACGACCATGCAGCTGATCAAGCGCTGCGGCGTCATCTGCGTGCAGGCCCGCCTGCACGAGCTCAAGACCGACCACGGCTACGCCATCGGCATGCAGATGGTGACCGTGCGCGACCGGCGGCGCGCCACGGTGCGCGTCGCCCAGTACAGCCTGCTGCCCAACACGCCCGCCAAGCGCGCGGCCTGACCACAAGGACGAATCCATGTTTCGACGCCCCATGCTCTTTTCCGGTTTGGCGATGGCGCTGTTGGCCGGCGCCCAATCGTTGTCTCCGATGGTCGTCAGCCAAAAGCCCATCCCCGCCGAGCTCCCGCGTGCACGTCGGCACGGCAAGTACCGGCCTGGCCTCACACGCTCGCGCGGAACCGGCGCGCAGGCCAGCGGCTTCACTGCGCACGGCAAGCGCGCACGCCAGCGGCGGCGCACGCGCGCCCTGCAGGGGAGGGACTGAGCCATGTTCTTCCGCAACCTCACCCTGCTGCGCTTCTCGCCCGCAGTGGCGCAGGACCTGGCGCGCCTCGACGAGGCACTCGCCGACCACCGGCTGCGCCCGTGCGGCCCGATGGAGCTGTTCACCCGTGGGTTCGTGCCGCCGATCGGGCGCGAGGCCGATTCGCCGCTGACGCACGCCGTCAAGCACTTCACCTGGTTCACCGCCGGCGGCGCCGACAAGCTGCTGCCCGCCGCCGTGGTCAACGACGAGCTGCACCGGCGCGTGCAAAAGATCGCTGAGCAGGAAGGCCGCAAGGTCGGCGGGCGCGAGCGCAAGCGCAGGCGCGAGGACCTGCTGAACGAGCTGCTGCCGCGCGCCTTCGTGCGCGACTCGCGCCTGTCCGGCTACGTCGATACCGCCGCCGGCTGGCTGGTGCTCGACACCGCCGGCCGCAAGGCCGCCGAGACGGTGCTGACGCAGCTGCGCGAGGCGCTGGGAAGCTTCCCGGCCGTGCCGCTGGCGCCGGAGGAGGGGCCGCGCGTGCTGCTCACCGACTGGCTAGCCAACGGCACGCTGCCGGCCGGCCTGGCGCTCGGCGACGTGGTGGAACTGCGCGACCCCGGCAGCAACGCCGGCGCCATCGCCCGCTGCAGGCGGCAGGACCTCGAAAGCGAGGAAATCAAGGAACACCTGCGTAACGGCAAGCAGGTTTTCCAGCTCGGCCTGGTGTTCGACGGCCGCCTAAGCTTCGTGCTGGGCGAAGACCTGGTGGTGCGCCACCTGAAGTTGCTGGACGTGGTGCTCGACGAGCTGGCCGACAGCGCGCCGGACGCCGCCGCCGAACTGGACGCTCGGTTCGCGCTGTTCTCGCTGGAGGTGGAGCGCCTGCTCGGCCGCATGGCCGAGTGGTTCGCACTGCCGCGCCCGAAAGACGCCTGACCACACACCCCTTTTGCCGCGCACCGCGCGGCTACCCACCCAAGGAATGACGATGAGCCAGCCCAACATTCGTATCGATCGCGTCACGATCCATGTGCATGCGCCGGCGCAGGAGACCTGCGGGCTCCTGGTGGCGCCGCTGATCAGCAAGATCTCTGCCGGCATCGATGCTGTGACCGCCTCCGACGAGTCGCCGCGCTTCGAGCTCTCGGCAGACGGCGCCACGGTCACTGACCACAAGACCGGCCTGCAGTGGGCGGCCGAGGAAAGCCCCAAGCAACTGGACTTCGAGGCGGCCGAACAGCACTGCGCCAGCCTGCGCCTGGGCGGCTTCGACGACTGGCGCCTGCCCGACCTGGAGGAGCTGGAGTCGATCCGCGATCTCAGCCGCCACAACCCCTGCATCGACACCGCGTTCTTCAAGAGCAACGCGAACTGGGTGTGGTCCCGCACGCCCACGGCGTGGTCTTCGGGCTGCGCGTGGTTCGTCCTCTTCAACAGCGGCCACGTGCACGACTGCAGCCGGCACGACAGGGCCTTCGTCCGGGCTGTGCGTCGCGTGTCGCCGGCCGGTCAGTGATCGGCCTCTTGGCCACTCTCCACTCCTAAGGAAACCATCCATGGAAACGATGATCAAGATCGGCGCGAATGGCGAGCAGCTGCAGCCCGATGCGCCCCAGTGGGATGCTGTGCTTTTGCCTCGGCTCGGGCTGATGTTCAGCGCCACCGACACTGGCGCCGGTGAACTGACGTTCAAGCAGGCGGAAGCCGCATGCGCAAACCTCACGCTCGCCAGCTTCAACGACTGGCAGATGCCGGAGCGGCAGGAACTGGAGGCGATCCTCGACCTCACGCGTTACAACCCGGCCATCGATCCGGTGTTCTTCCGCGACGCCAAGAGCGACTGGTACTGGACCCGCACGCCCGTGGCGTGGTCTTCGGGCTGCGCGTGGCTCGTCTACTTCAGCTACGGCTACGTGGGCAACCACGACCGGTACGGCAGGGCCTTCGTCCGGGCTGTGCGTCGCGTGTCGCCGGCCGGTCAGTGATTGGCCCCTTGGCGCTCTGATCGAACCATGAGCTTCAACCTTCCACCCGCCGTGCGCCTGGCCGAAGGCCTTGCCCGAGACATCGAGCAGGCATCGGCCCTGTTCCCGCGCCGCTATCGCTACACGTTCGGCGAAAAGCTGCGCGCGCGGATGTGGGCCGTGCTTTCCACCACCAACCGTGCCGCCCGCGACCGCGCGCGGCAGGCGAAGTGGCTTGAGCAGTTGGTGTGGGAGGTGGACGAACTCAAGCTGGCCCTTCAGTTGGGCAAACAGCTTCGCGTGTTCACCAGCTTCGGGCAGTTCGAGAAGCTGGCACGTGCCGCCGCCGACCTGGGCCGCCAGGTCGGCGGATGGCGCAAGCAGCATCACCCTCAAGGCCAGAGTGCCCCGGCGCGAGCGCAGGGGCAGCGTGCCAAGACACTGAGTACCCGTGCCGCCTCGCCGTGTGAGGCCAATCGATGACGACGCCTTGCTACCCGACGGGATGCGCGGCCGGATCGCAAGTGCGCGGGGATGCGTGGTCTTCGGGCTGCGCGTGGATCGTCAACTTCAACAACGGCAACGTGAACAACAACAACCGGAACAACAGGGCCTTCGTCCGGGCTGTGCGTCGCGTGTCGCCGGCCGGTGAGTGTCAGGGTGAGGCGAGCCTTCGGGCTCTGTACCAGGCGTGGCGCGCTGCACGCCGCAAGAAGCAGCCGAGCCGCAACCAACTGGCGTTCGAGCTGCGCTCCATCGATCGCATGCTTGACCTGCAGGACCGATTGAACGCCGGCACTTGGTCGCCAGCGCCCACCACCTGCTTCGTGGCCACCCGCCCGAAGGCACGGGAGATCCACGCGCCCGACTTCGGCGACCGCGTGGTGCACCACTGGCTGGTGCCCCAACTCGAAGATATCTACGAACCCACGTTCATCCACGACAGCTACGCCAACCGCAAGGGCAAGGGCACGCATGCCGCGGTGCGCCGGCTGCAGCAGTTCGCCCGACAAGTGCATAGCGGGCAGGGCGGGGGCTGGTACCTGCAGTTGGACGTGCACAACTGCTTCAACTCGATCCACCGTGCCACGCTGTATCGCATGCTCAAGGCGCGGCTTACCCGAGCCGGCCTGGGCGAGGTGCCCATGCGGGCCGTGCATGCGTTGCTGCGCCACCCCGTGCAGCAGCAGGGTGTCATCTACCGCGCCACGGCGACGGAACGGGCCCTGGTGCCACCGCACAAGCGGCTGGAGAACGCACCGCCCGGGTGCGGCCTGCCGATTGGCAACCTGTCGTCGCAGTTCTTCGCCAATGTGTACCTGGACGCGCTGGACCAGTTCGTGAAGCACACGCTCAAGGCCAAGCGCTACCTGCGTTACGTGGACGACTTCGTGCTGGTGCACCGCGATCGGGCGCAGCTCGAGGAGTGGCGCGTGGCGATCGAGCGCTTCCTCGGGCAGGAGCTGCGCCTTGGACTGAAGGCGGACCAGCGCCTACGGCCGCTCTCCGCCGGCATCGACTTCCTCGGCTACGTGGTCTACCCCACGCACACCCGTGTGCGCTCTCGCGTGCTGCGGCACGCCGCGGACAGCCTGCAGCGCTGGCAGCAGGCGCACCAAACCGCCGCCGGGTTCCGAGGTACCCCTGAGGACTTCCAGCGGCTCGATGCCGTTTGGGCCAGCTACCAGGGCCACCTGGCGCACGCGAACAGCTGGCGACTGCAACAGCACTTCCTGCGCCGGCGGCCCTGGCTCGCCGCGCTTACCCATAACCGGCGCCGGTTTCATCACCGCCTGAGCGGGCGGCGCCTCACTGTGAGGGTTTCCAATGCATGACAACGTATTAAAGGTGTACCAGTGCGACGACTCCGACCTGTTCGCAGCCGAAAGCGCGGAGCAGGCAGCCACGCTCTACCGGGATATGACCGGTGACGACCCGGAGTACGGCTACCCGCGCGAACTCACCGATGCCGAACTTGACGCGCCGCAACCCGAGTTCGACGAGAACGAGAACCGCACGGGAGGCACGACGAGCGTGCGCCAGATGCTGGCCGAACACGGCAATGAGCCGGGCTGGCTGGCCGGGAGCGACTGGTAAAGCGCCATGGCCCATGCACCAGGCATCACGCTCAAGCCGCTCGTAAAGCTACCGCGTGACCCGTCCGCCTGCTGGGAATGGCAGGGCGCGATCGATGCGGCCGGCTACGCGCGCAAGCAGCACCGCGACCGGGCGATGACCGCGGCGCGCTGGATGTGGGAAGTGCTCTGGGGTGCGGTACCGGAGGCATTCACCGTCGCCTGCCTGCACGGCAACCGCACCTGCTGCAACCCGCACCACCTGGTCGCGCGACCGCAGGCAGAGGCCAACCGTTCCGGCGTGGGCGCCACGCTTACGGCGCAGGACGTGGCCGTGATCAAGCGCGCCAAACGGGGCAGGGGCCTGCAAACCGCCACGCAGCTGGCCACCCAGTTCGACGTGCAGCCCGCCGCCATCCGCGCCATCTGGCGCGGCGCCACCTGGGGCCGGCGCGGCCGGCCCGGAACCTACCAGCGCAAGGAGACCGCCGCCCATGGCTGACGGCACACAGCACGGTTTCAACTTCACCCGCCCGCTCGCCAGCGCGCTGCGGGCTGGCGAGATCGTCCTCGACTTCTTCGCCGGCGGTGGCGGTGCCAGCGAGGCGCTGCGCCAGGCGCTGGGCCGCGATCCGGACGTGGCGGTGAACCACGACCACCAAGCGATCGGCATGCACGCGGCGAACCATCCGTTCGCCCACCACATGGAAGCCGACGTGTGGACCGTCGACATCCTGCGCGAGGTCGATGGCCGCCCGGTCGGCTGGTTCCACGCCTCGCCTGACTGCACGCACTTCAGCCAGGCCAAGGGTGGCCAGCCGCGCAGCCGTGCGACGCGCTCGCTGAGCTGGGTGGTGGTCAAGGTCGCCGGCACGCTCGCACGCCACGGCCTCGCCCCGCGCATCATCAGCCTGGAGAACGTGCGCCAGATCCTCGGCTGGTGCCCGCTGGTCGCCAAGCGCGACAAGGACACGGGTCGCGTGGTGAAAATCGACGGTACCATCGCCGCCCGCGGCGAGCGCGTGCCGCTGCGCGAGCAGTTCCTGGTGCCGGACAAGCGCCGCCACGGAAGCACCTGGCGGCAGTTCGAAGCCGCGCTGCGCGCGCTTGGCTACGTAGTCGAGTGGCGCATCCTGCGCGCCTGCGACTTCGGCGCCGGCACCAGCCGCGAGCGCCTGTTCATGGTTGCGCGCCGGGATGGCCAGCCGATCCGCTGGCCGGAGCCCACGCACGGCCCCGGCCGCGCGCACCCCTATGTCACTGCCGCCGACTGCATCGACTGGTCGGTCCCGTGCCCGTCGATCTTCGAGCGTAAGAAGCCGCTCGCCGATGCCACCTGCCGGCGCATTGCCAAGGGGATTCACCGGTACGTGCTGAACGCGGCCGCGCCGTTCATCGTCCAGTGCGCGAACGCCTCGGCCAACGGCGTGGCGGCGTCCAGCGAGCCGCTGGGCGTGGTCACGGCCTGGCCCAAGGGCGGCGCGCATGCGGTGGTGGCGCCGACGCTGGTGCAGACCGGCTACGGCGAGCGTGCCGGGCAGGCGCCGCGGGCGCTGGACCTGCAGCAGCCCCTCGGCACCGCGGTCGGTGGCGGCGTGAAACACGCGCTGGCCGCCGCGCACCTGGTCAAGTTCCGCGGGCAGAGCGACGGCGCCGACGTGCAGGCGCCGCTGCCGACGATCACCAGCGGCGCTGGCGCGGCTCGCCCGGCTGGCGCCGCCCACGCCATGGGCATCCTCACCGCCTTCCTCGAGCAGGCCCACGGCGGCGGCGAGAACGGCAATCCAGCCCGCGCGCGCGGCGCCCATGAGCCTGTCAGCACCATCTCAACCACTGGCAGCCAGCAGCGCCTGGTGACTGCCCACATGGCGAAGCTGCGCGGCACCAGCAGCGCCGCCGCCGTAGGCGACCCGCTGGCCACCATCAGCGCCGGTGGCGAGCACCACGCCGTGGTCGAGTGCACCCTGAGCCCCGAACACGAAGCTGGCGCCCTGCGCGTGGCGGCATTCCTGATGCGCTACCACAGCACCGGCGGCCAGCATGCCGAGCTGGGCGAACCGATCACCACCGTCACCACCAAGGACCGCCTGGCGCTGGTCACCGTCTCCCTGCACGGCACGCCCTACGTCATCGTGGACATCGGCCTGCGCATGCTGCGCCCCCACGAGCTCTACCGCGCTCAGGGCTTCCCGCTTGGCTACATCATCGACCGCACCGCCGACGGTACGCCGCTGAGCATCAGCGCCAGCGTCCGCATGGTTGGCAACAGCGTAAGCCCGCCGCCGCTCGCCGCAATCGCCCGCGCCAACCTCGACCAGGTCACCGAGCCGAGGGCTCTTGCGGCATGAAACGCGAACCGCTACGCCTCAATGAAGTCGCGCGCCATCGTGTGCCCCGCTGCCACGGCGCCCTCAAGGGTGGTGAAGCGGTCGCCCTCTTTGTCGCGGATCCTCGGCAACCCATCAATTTCGATGGAATCGATCCAGTAGCAGCCGGTGCCCTCGTAGATCGTCAGGATGTAGGCCTGCCCCTTGTGGACGCCATCGCGCAGGTGAATCGGCGCCTTGCTCCGTGTCCTATTCATGCGTCCCTCGATCTGCTTCGGAGTATCCGGTGATGGTTGAGGATAGCGTTGATCTTGAGCCCGGTGCGCACGTGACGCTGGACGGTGGCCAAGCCGTCTATGCCATCGTGGCGAGGCGCCTGGATGCCGGCAGTCCATCGGGCGTGGCCTTCCGCCTGCTGCCGGAGGCCGGCGGCTGGGTTGACGCCGGCCGCGTGGCTTGTGCCAAGGGCTTTGGCGAAGGGGACAGCCACCACCCTGAGGAGGAGTTCCCGGACGCCGAGTTTCCCTGCGGTTCGCCTGACTGTCCTGCGTGCCGGTGACCATGCGCACCTGCCCACGCTGCCAGCAGCCGACCGCCAGCACCTGGTGCTGCGGCCTGGAACTCACCGCCCGCAAGCGCTGGCGGATGACGCACGACCGCGTGCGCATGGTTCACGTGCTGGCGCGATCGCGCAAAGGCCTCACCGATGAGGAATACCGGCTGCGCCTGGGCGCGGTGGGGGGTTACGTCTTGCCTGCAGCTGTCTCGCGACCAGTTCCACCAGCTACTGCGCGGGCTTCGGGCGCTTCCGGATGCGCCCACGTGGATCCGTGGTGCCCGGCACGCCCGGCGGCGCGGACGCATCGCGAGGGCCGGCTGAACCATGGCGCGGATGCTTCGCGATCGCCGCACGCAGGTGCTCGATGTCGGCACCGAGGTAGCGCGCCGTGCTGTCGAGCGAGGTATGCCCGAGTATCTGCATGATGGCGGGCAGGGGGCAGCGATGGTGGAGCAGGGTGGTGGCCATGCTGGCGCGCAGCAGGTGGGGGTAGTGCCCGGTCCACGGTCGCTGCCTGGCGGCCCTGCGTACACGGTCGTACCCCACGGCCGTGCCGAGGGCAGCCCGGGCGTGCTGGCTGACGATGAGCCATACGCTGCGGCGGCTGCGCAAGGCCCGGCCGCGGTGACTGACCCACAACGCGGCCTGCTTGCCGGGCCGGCTACCGGTGCGCATCGAGATGTAGCCGATGATCAGGTTGTAGAGCTCCGCACTGATCGGTACCCAGCGGCTACGGCCGCCCTTGCCCGCTGCCACGTAGATGGCGTCGGGCCGCACGTCGCCCAGGCCGAGGTTCACCAGCTCGCTGGCGCGCAGGCCCGTTTCCCACAAGGTGCGCAGCATCACCGCGTCGCGGAAGCCCACGAAGGTGGACACGTCAGGCGCCGACAGGATGGCCAGCACCTGGTCATCGGTGAACCAGCGCACGAGGCGGTGCGGCACGCGACGATTGGACGGCAAATTATTCGATTCTCCTTGCGGCGCGAGGCCAAGAAGCGCCATGGTGTCGTAGAAGGCGCGAAGCGCCTTGATATCCACGTTGATCGTCGCGGGCGAGGCCTCTTGCCGGCGGCGATCAGCCAACCACTGGTGCAGGCGGTCGGTGTGCAGCCGATCGACTGTGCCGCCGTACGCCAGCCAACGACGCGCCACGCCCACATACAGGCGAGCCGTCGTCGGCGACCGGCTACCAGCCAGGATGCGCGCAAACCGCGCCAGCGCATCCCGGTCATCAACGCTCAGGGCCGTGCTGTCGAGTGCAGGGGTCCGTTCTTGTCTATAACGGCGCGGTATCACGAGTCGGGTCCAATTCTGGGCCCGCGCAAGGGTGGTAAGTCGCTGAACCCTCTGTAATTTCAGCCCGGCCACGGGCTATTTTACATAATAGACATTATGCGCAATATCACAGGTGCACCACCCGGCGGGAACGACATTCTCCGAATGCTGGCACCAGGCCTGCTCCCGTGTCTGACAGCACGCTTGAGCCATGGATTGTGTGAGCCCCGTAACCGCGCACGAGGAACTGCGGGCGGGCTGTCTTGCGCTCGTCGAACCGATGCCGCTATCGTGAAAAGATTCTCGGGCATACATTGCGTGCCTCGCCACTTGGGGGTGGCGGAGCCCTGCAGTGGATGGACGGCCTGTGCTTTCGGGGGGAGTCGGTTTGGGAGTACCGCTCAAGCTTTTTTGCTTTCCGTTCGCGGGCGGAAACGTCTGGGCGTTCCGGCAGTTGGCCCGGCGGCTCGAGGGGCGCATCGAGGTGTGCCCGATCGAGCCGCCCGGGCGCGGACGCCGGCGCGCCGAGCCTTGCATCGATCAGTGGCCGGCGCTGGTCGAGGACCTGCTGGGCGAGCTCGTGCCGCGACTGTCCGGGCCGTACGCGTTCCTCGGCTACAGCCTTGGCGCCTTGGTGGCGCTGGAGGCGGCTCATGAGCTGGCCGCGCGTTCCGGGCCCGCGCTCGCCGCACCGGTCGCGCTCTTTGCTTGTGCCTCCCGCGGCCCGAGGGCGATCACGCACGGACCCCTGATGCACCGCATGGACGACATGGCCATGTTCGAGGCCGTGCGCAGGCTTGGCGGTATCCCCGACCAGGTGCTCGAGTCGCCCGAGCTGATCGCACTGTCGGCACCGTCGCTGCGCGCCGACCTGACGCTGTACGAGACCTACGTACCACGCAGGCAGCCGCTGCACCGCGTGCCTGTGCACGCGTACCACGGCCGCGGCGACACGAGCGTGGATGACACCTACCTGAGCTGGCGCGACGAGACGGACGGGACTTTCCATGCCCGTGGTTTCGACGGCGCGCACATGTTTCTCGATAGCGCCACGGATGCACTTGCCGAGGCGCTCATGACCGACCTGACCTGCCCCGCCGCGCCACACGCCCTGGCCGGATGAGCAGGAAAAGGAGCCAAGGATGACCCTTTCGATGCAGCTCTCAGCCAACGCCGCCGGTTTCGCCAGCGTGGTCCGCAACGGCTTTCCCCCCTTCCCTGCCGCGGCGTCCGTGCCGCAGGCCTTCGCCCACGCCGTGCGTGCCTTTCCGGACCGCCGCGCCCTGGTCGACGGGGAGCGCAGCTGGACGTATGCCCAGCTCGATCGCCTGTCGGATCTTGCCGCTTCGACTTTGTGCGCGAAGGGCGTGGTCCGCGGACAGGGCGTGGGCATCTACATGGACCGTTCGGCGGAAGCGGTCGTTGCCATGCTGGCGATCCTGAAGCTGGGGGCCATGTACGTCCCGTTCGATCCCGCGGCGCCCGACGAGCGGCTGGCCAGCCAGGCCCGCGGCGCGATGGTCCGTGTCCTGGCGATCGCAAGCGGTAGCGCGTCGCCCTCGTGGTTCAAGGACGCGGTGGCCGAGATCGGCGTGCAAGCCGGGGAAGCGTCCGGCGTCCTGCCCCAGCCCGACATCCACCCGCTGGAGCTGGCCTACGTCATCCACACCTCCGGCTCCACCAACGAGGCCAAGGGCGTGTGCGTGACGCACCGGGCGATCCTGGATCTCGTCGCCGGCGCGGCCTATTGCAGTTTCGTTCCCGAGGACGTGGTCTACCACGGCATGTCGATCGCCTTCGACGGCTCGACCTTCGAGATCTGGGGCGCGCTGCTAAGCGGTGCCTGCCTGGTGGTCGCACCGCCCGCGGTTTCGATCCAGGGCATCGTGGAATTGGTCGAGGCGCAGGCCATCAGCGTGCTGCTGTTGAGCACCGGGCTGTTCAATGCGCTCGGGCGCGAGGCGCTGCAGCGGCTGGCCCGGGTCCGTGTCTTGCTGGCAGGCGGCGACGTGATGTCGCCGCATTCGGCCAGCCAGTTCCTGGCAGGCGGGGGGCGCATGCTGGTGAACGGCTATGGACCGACCGAAGTCACCACGTTTTCGCATTGCCATGTCATGACGGCGCGGCCGGAACCTGCTGCCGCCGTTCCCATCGGCACGCCGATCAACGGCACGGCGGCCTACGTGCTCGACGAACACGGCGCGGCCCTGCCAGTCGGCGCGGAGGGTGAACTCTTCGTCGCCGGCACGGGCCTGGCGCAAGGTTACCTGGGCAATCCGGCGCTCACCGCCGAGCGTTTCGTGCCGGACCCGTTCGCCACGGACGGCTCGCGCATGTACCGCACCGGCGACCTGGTCCGCCAGGCCCCGGACGGCGCGCTGGACTACATCGGGCGCATCGATACGCAGGTGAAGATCCGTGGTTTCCGGGTCGAGCTGGGCGAGATCGAGACCTGTCTGCGCCGAGCCGGCGGGCTCGACGATGCTTGCGTGATCCACCTGAAGTCCGCCGCCGGCTCGTCGGTGCTCTTCGCCTATGGTGTGCCGCGCCCGGGTGCCCCCGTGCCGTCCGAAGGGCCGTTGCTGGAGCAAATGCGCGACCTGCTCCCGGACTACATGCTTCCCCGGCGGGTCCTCTTCATCGAGGCGCTTCCGTTGACCATCAACGGCAAGGTCGATCGCCGCGAGCTCACCGCCCGGGCGGCAGCGCTGCTGGGCCAGGCCGGCCCGGCGCTGCCATCGGGTGAAGAGCCGGGCGACCCGTTGACGCGCTCGCTGATGCTCGCGCTTGGCGACCTGCTGGGTCGGTCGCTGGCGCCCACCGACAACTTCTTCGATGCGGGCGGCGACTCGCTCACGGCGATGCGTTTCTGCGCGCAGGTCAGCGAGGAACACGACATCCACCTGCCCCTGGTGGCGCTGTTCGAAGCGGATTCACTCGGCCAGCTCGTCGAACACATCCGCGGCCTGAAGGCCGCCCGGCCGGTCGCCGAGGAGCAAGCCGACGCACTTTGAGGAACCACGCCGCGGTAGGCGTGGTGTTTTCGCTTGCACGTCGGGAAGACGGAGGTTCGGCGCCCTGCCGGACCTTCGTGTCACGACGCTGATTCATGGTTGAAGGAGCTATCCATGCAGGCAGTACACGAAGAGCGCTATCTCGTCGTCATCAACGGCGAACTGCAGTACTCGATCTGGCCGGCGGGCCGGGAGGTCCCGCGCGGCTGGCAAGGTGCGGGCTTCGAGGGCGCGCGCGAGGCGTGCCTGGCCCACATCGCCGAGGTATGGACCGACATGCGGCCGCTCAGTGTCCGTCGTCACATGGAGGCCTGCCGATGAGCGCCACGACTGCGAAGTTCCCCTGGTTCGAGGCGATCGATTCGAGGTCGTGGAATGACCTCCCGCGGTTCTTCCATCCGGAGGTGGTCTACGAGCGGCCCGGCTACCCGCCCATCCAGGGGCTGGCCGCCCTGCTCGAGTTCTACAGCAAGGTCCGCATCATCGCCGAGGGCAAGCATTCGCTCGAAGGCGGCCTGCGCGACGAGGGGAAGGCGATCTGCTGGGGCCACTTCAGCGGCCGCTCGAAGGACGGCGCCACGCTGGCGGAACGCTTTGCCGACGCCTACGAGCTGGAGGACGGCCTGATCCGCAAGCGCACGACGTTCTTCTTCCGCGCAGCCATCTGACCGCGCGTCTTCGACGGGTCGGCACGCCGCGGCGGCGACGGCCACCGCGGCCCGAGCATCAAGGGATCTGGGAGAACCGGTATGGATTCGGTGTATTGGCACGACGGCGAGTGGTCCAGTGAGCATCGCGCGCTCCTGGGGTTGAGCGACAACAGCTTCTGGATGGGCAACAGCGTGTTCGACGGCGCGCGGGCGTATGAAGGCGTTACGCCCGACCTCGAGAAGCACTGCGAACGCCTGTTGCACTCGGCAACGCACATGTTGATGCGGCCCACGCTGGACAAGGACCGCCTGGTCGCCATCTGCCGCGAGGGCGTCGCGCTGTTCGAGCCCGGCGCCGAGCTGTACATCCGGCCGATGTTCTTCGCGCGCGGTGGCTTCATCGTGCCCGACCCGGACACGACCGAGTGCGCCGTCGTGATCCATCGCGCGCCGATGCCCCGCGACAGCTTCAGCGCCTGCTCGGCACCTTTCCGCCGGCCAAGCCCCGACATGGCGCCTACGCTCGCCAAGGCCAGCTGCCTCTACCCCTTGACCCAGCAGGCGCTGCATTACGCCAGGCAGCGTGGCTTCGACAATGCCCTGCTTTGCAACGCCGCCGGCGAGGTTGCCGAGTTCGCCACCTGCAACATCATGGTCGTGCGCGATTCGACGGTCTATACGCCGGCACCGGATGGGACCTTCCTGGCGGGCATCACGCGCGCGCGCGTAATGGAGCTGCTTCGCGATGCCGGCATCGAGGTCGTCGAATGCCGCATGCCCTGGCAGGACGTGCTGGAGGCCGACGAAGTCTTCAGCACGGGCAATTTCGGCAAAGTCCTTCCGGTGCACCGGATCGACGACCGCCACTATCCACACGGGCCGGTCACGCAGCTCGCGCACGACCTGTACCGGGCGTTCGCCCACGGCTCCTCGCACGCGTCCGTGGCCACCGCCTGACTTTTTCGCAAACGGTTTGCCTGCGGTGCGAAGCCACCGCAGTACGAAAGGGAACGATTCGAAGATGACGTCGATGATTGAAACCGGAGCCCAGGGTGTGGCCGGCGCAGGCGCAGGGGCTCCAACGAGCCAGCTCTCCTTCGCGCAGGAACGTCTGTGGTTCATCGACAAGCTTGCCGACGACAAGGCGCTCTACAACGCCTCCATGCGATTTGCGCTCGAAGGCGGGCTCGACCGGGAAGCGCTGGAGCGCGCCTTGCGCGAAGTCGTGCGGCGGCATGAAGTGTTGCGCACGGGCTTCGCCGCGGAGGATGGTGCGCCCATGGTCGTGCCGGAGTCTTCTTTCGAGCTGGCCTTCAGGGACATGCGGGACGATCCGGCCCCCGGCCAGAGCATGCGGCGCGATCAGGATGCGATCGCTTCGCGTCCCTTCGATCTGGGCCAGCCGCCCCTGCTCCGGGCGACGCTTTACCGGCTCGGCGACGAGCGCCACGAGCTGTTGCTGACGGTCCACCACATCATCTTCGACGGCGCCTCGATCGACATTCTTCTGCAGGAGCTCAAGCAGCTCTATCCGGCGTTCCGCGAGGGCCGACCCTCCCCCCTGCCCGACCTGCCCCTGCAGTGCACGGATGCGGCAGTCGCCGAGCGCGGGCGACTGGGTGACACGACCAGGGAGCGGATGCTCGCCTTCTGGCAGGCGAAGCTGGGCGAGGAACTGCCCGTGCTTGCCCTTCCCGCCGACCGACCGCGCCCATCGGCCCAGAGTTTCCGCGGCGAGACGCTGCAACGCACGCTCGGCAGCGAGCTGGTTGCGGCGATCGAGGAGACCTGCCGACGCGAGCGGATCACCCCGTTCATGCTGATGCTGGCGGCCTATTCCGTCTGGCTGTGCCGCTACGCGAGTCAGTCCGAGGTGGTGGTCGGCAGCCCGTTCGCACTGCGTGGCGACAGGGACACTCGCGGGTTGATCGGGTTCTTCGTCAACACCCTCGCGCTGCGCGTGAAAGTGGATGGCCACACTTCGTTCCGGCAGCTGTTGCGGCAGGCACGGCAACTCTGCCTGGAAGCCTATCCGTACGCCGAGTTCCCGTTCGGTCAGTTGGCCGCGGAGCTCGACGGCGGGCAGAGCCTGGCGCACGCTCCGGTGTTCCAGGCCATGCTCGCGGTACAGAATCGTCGTCCGCCGGTCGAGCTGTCGCCCGGATTGGACATGAGCTACCTCGGCGAGCTGGCGATCGACAAGGCGCGCTTCGATGTGTCGATGGTGCTGGACTTCCTCCAGCACGAAACCATCCTGTCGCTGGAATACAGCCGCGACCTGTTCGACCCGGCCACGGCCAACCGGATGCTCGACCACTTCCTGGTGATGCTGGCGAGCGCCCTCGAACAGCCCGACCTCGAAGCCGATCGCCTGCCCCTGATGGACGCGACCGAGCTGGCCCAGTGGCTGGAGTGGTCGACGCTGCCGGTGGCGAGCGTCCCCGATGCCTGCCTGCATCACCTGTTCGAGCAGGCCGCTGCGTCCCGGCCTGACGCGACGGCCTTGCGTTGCCGCGAACAGTGCCTCTCCTACGCGGAACTGGACGAGCGGGCGAACCGCCTTGCCGGGTTTCTGTGCGCGGAAGGCGTGGGTCCTGGCGAACTGGTCGGCCTCTGCCTGCCGCGAACCCCGGCGTTCGTTGTCGCCGTGCTGGCCGTCTGGAAGGCGGGCGCCGCCTACGTGCCGCTCGACCCCGAGCAGCCAACGGCGCGCCACGCCTATATCGTCAATGACGCCGGCATGCGCCGGGTAGTCACCGAGTCGTCGCTTGCCGGGCATTTCGCGGACAGCGACGCCTCCGTGCTCTGCCTGGATGACCAGGGCACGCAGCAGCGCATCGCCGCCTCGGCGGCGCCACCGGCGGCAGGCTCGGAGCCGCACGACCTTGCTTACGCGATCTACACCTCCGGTTCGACCGGAGAACCCAAAGGTGTGCTGGTCGAGCACCGGGCGGTGAGCCGCCTGCTCGGCTCGCCCGAGGCACTGGGCTACGACGGCGAGACGGTGATGCTCCAGAGCATCAACCTGGCCTTCGACGCCTCGGTGCTGGAGACCTGGGCCCCGCTGTGCCGCGGCGGTCAGCTGGTGCTCTACCCCGGCCAGGGCCTCGACGTGTCGGCGTTGCACGGCCTCATCGCCGAGTACGGCATCAACACGCTGACCCTCCCCGCCTCCCTGCTCGACCTGTGGAGCGAACAGTGGCGGGGCAAGACAGGCCTCCGGCGCATCGTGGTCGGTGGCGAGGCCTTGTCCGCCGATACGGTGGCACGCCTCTATGCGCTCGACGACGAGGTCGTCGTCATCAACCACTACGGGCCGACCGAAAACGGCGTATTGAGCAGCTACTACCCGATTCCCCGCACCGTCGGCGCCCCCGTGCCGATCGGCCTGCCGGCGCCGGGAACCCAGCTGCTCGTGCTCAACGAGGCCGGCCAGGCGCAACCTGCCGGCGTGATCGGCGAGCTGTACGCGGCGGGCCAGGGACTTGCCAGGGGTTACCTGGGGCGCCCCGACCTCACGGCGGAAAAGTTCCTCGCAGCCGACCCGGCGATCGCGATCTCTCCTTCGTGGTACCGCACCGGCGACCTGGTGCGCTGGATGCCCGGCGAGCACGGCCGGGCGGTCCTGCAGTTCATGGGTCGGCGCGACCAGCAGGTGAAGATCCGCGGCTTCCGCATCGAACTGAGCGAGATCGAGGCCCGGCTTCGCACCTGTCCCGGGGTGCAGGACGCCCGCGTGGTGGTGCATCGCGCCAGGAGCGGGGACAAGCAGATCGTCGCCTACGTCATCGCGGCGACGGAGGCGCGCAAGCAGTGGCGCGACCGGCTGCAGCAGACACTGCCGGCCTACATGGTGCCGGCGGCTTTCGTCCTGATGCCGGCCTGGCCGTTGACGCAGAACGGCAAGCTCGACCTCAAGGCGCTGCCCGCGCCGGACCGCGAGGCCTACACGGCGAATGCCTTCGCGGCGCCGCAAACCGTGTTGGAAGCCACCTTGCTGGAAATCTGGCAGCAATTGCTCAAGCTCGAGCGCATCAGCATCGACGACAACTTCTTCGAGATCGGCGGCCACTCGCTGCTGGCGACGCGCCTGCAGACCCGTATCCGTGCCCGGCTCGGAAGCGAGCTGCCGGTGCGGGCGGTGTTCGAAGCCCCGACCATCCGCCAACTGGCCGCACGCCTGGATGCCTTGCCGGCGGCGAACGGCGACGCTCGAGGTGGGTCCGGGCGTCCGTTGCCACCGATCGAGCCGATGGAAGTCGGCGACAGCGCTCCCCTGTCGCATGCGCAGCAGCGGTTGTGGTTCATCCATCGGCTCGACAGCACCAGTGCGCACTACCACATCCCCTTTCGCCTGAGCCTGGAGGGCGCGCTCGATGCGGAGGTGCTGCGCAAGGCCCTGGTCGACCTGGTGGCGCGCCACGCGATCCTGCGCACGGTGTACCGCGAGACCGGCGGCGAGCCGAGGCAGGTGGTCCTGCCGCCGTCCGATGTCGAGCTGCCCACCCGTGACCTCTCGCCCCTGAGTGCGTCCGAACGGCAGCGTGAAGCGGAGCGTTGCCTGCATGACGAAGCGCTGCGGCCTTTCGATCTGACGCGCGAGCGGCCGCTGCGCGCACAGCTGCTGCGCATGGCGCCGGACCGGCACTGGCTTGCCATGACGGTGCACCACATTGCGGCCGACGGCTGGGCCATGGGCATCCTGCAGGCAGACCTGGCGGCGCTGTATGCGGCCCACCGCCACCAGCGGCCTTCGCCATTGCCGCCGATGCCGCTGCAGTACACCGACTACGCGCAGTGGCAGCGCCGATGGCTCGACGAGGCCGCCCTCGAGACGCAGCTCGCGTTCTGGCAAGAGCGCCTGCGCGGCTTGCCGTTGCTGCACGGGCTGCCGCTCGACCGGCCCCGCCCGGCCGTGCAGACCGATCGGGGCGCGGTCCATCGCCAGCTGCTGCCGGATGACCTGGTGGCGCGGATGCAGGACCTGGTGCAGCGCCACGACGCCACCCTGTTCATGGGCCTGTACAGCGCCTTTGCGCTGTTGCTCTCCCGTTACAGCGGCGAGAGCGACATCGTGGTGGGAACGCCCGTGGCGAACCGTCGCGACGAAGCACTGGCGCCGATGGTCGGTTTGTTCGTCAACACCCTGGTGCTGCGCAGCGACCTGTCGGACGACCCGGCGTTCGTGGAACTGCTGGCCCGCTCCCGGGCCTACGCACTGGACGCGTACGAACACCAGGACCTTCCCTTCGAGATGCTGGTGGAGCGGATCAACCCCGCGCGAAACGCCTCCTACAGCCCGCTGTTCCAGGTGATGTTCGCGCTGCAGAACACCGATGCAGCCGGGATGGCGCTCGAGGGGCTGGCCACCCGGCCGATCCCGTTCGCCGAGCGCTTCGCCAAGTTCGACCTCGCCCTCAACCTGCAACCCCAGGGTGGCGCCATCCTGGCGGAGTGGGAGTACAACGCCGACCTGTTCGACGAGGCCAGCATCGCGCAGATGGCCTCGTCCTATCGCGTGTTGCTGGAAGCCATCCTCGATCGGCCCGCCGCGCGGGCGAAGCAGCTGCCGCTGCTCGACCTGCCCTCACAGCAGCGCGTGCTCGCGCTGGGCAACGACACCGACCGCCCTTACCCGGCGGAAGATTGCCTGCACACGCTCATCGAGCGCCATGCCGAGCGGACGCCCGACGCGGTGGCCGTGATCCACGGCGAGACCTCGCTCAGCTACGCCGAACTCAACCGGCAGGCCAACCGCCTGGCCCATCACCTGCGCGGCCTGGGCGTGGCGCCGGACGTGCCGGTCGCGGTCGCCATGGAGCGCAGCCCGGCGCTGGTGGTCGGCCTGCTGGCCATCCTCAAGGCCGGTGGCGCCTACGTGCCGCTCGACGCCGGGTATCCCGAGGCGCGTCTGGCGATCATGCTGGCCGACAGCGATCCGGCGGTGGTGCTGGTGGACGACGCGACCCGGGGGCGCATCGAGGCGGCGCTGTCGCAAGGGGATGCCACGCGCCGCTCGCGCGTCATCGATGTCCAGACGGATGCCGGGCAGTGGCTCGGCAGCAGCGTGGCCAATCCTTCGCCTGGTGAGGTGGGCCTCGACTCTTCCCATATCGCCTACATCATCTACACCTCCGGCTCCACCGGTCGCCCCAAGGGGGTGATGAACGAACACCGCGCGATCGTCAATCGGCTGAGGTGGCTGCAGGAGGCACATCCGCTCGAGCCGCAGGACAAATTCCTGCAGACGGCGGCGATCGGGTTCGGCGCTTCGGTGTTCGAGATCTTCTGGCCGCTGCTGGCAGGCGCCCAGGTGGTGTTGAGCGAAGGCCAGGGTCACAAGGACCCCGGCTACCTGATCGGGCTGATCCTGCGCGAGCGCGTCAGCGTGCTGTTCTTCGTGCCATCGATGCTGCAGGCCTTCCTCGACCATCCACGCGCGCGCGAGTGCGTCGTCCTCCGGCACATCCTGTGCGGCGGCGAACCGCTCCCCGGCGCCCTCGCCCGCCGTTGCCGCGGGCAGCTCCCGCAAGCCGGCCTGACCCACCTGTACGGCTCCAGCGAAACGGCAGTGCTCTCGACCAGTTGGGACTGCGCGGCCGGCGCCGTGCCGGACCGGGTGCCGATCGGCACGCCGGGCGCCAACACGCGCATCTACATCCTGGACGAGCTGGGAAGGCCGGTTCCGCGTGGCGTGCGCGGCGAAATCCATGTCGGTGGCTGCCAGGTGGCCCGGGGCTACTGGCGCCGGCCGGACCTGGACGCCGAACGCTTCCTGCCGGATCCGTTCCATCCCGATGCGGGGGCGCGGATGTGCCGCAGCGGCGACCTGGGCAGGCAATTGCCGGACGGCAGTGTCGAACACCTGGGACGCAACGACTTCCAGATCAAGATCCGCGGACAGCGCGTGGAACTGGGCGACATCGAGGCCCAGTTGCTTGGCTTCGAGGGCATCCGCCAGGCGGTGGTCCTCGTCCGCGAGGACGGTGCCGAGCTGAGGCTCGTCGCCTATCTCGTGCCGAGCGATGCCGCCGTGCCGGCCGAGCGCCTGCTGCAGGCGCTGCGCACGCATCTGGCATCGCTGCTGCCATCGCACATGCTGCCGGCGGCCTATGTGGTCCTGCCGGAATTGCCGCTCAACGCCAACGGCAAGCTCGATCGCGCCGCCCTGCCCGTACCCGACGAAGGCCACGCCGAGGGAGCGGTGCAGCCGGCCGAGACCGAGTTGCAGGGGCAGCTTCTGGGGATCTGGCAGGAGCTGCTGAAGCAACCGCGCCTCGGGATCGGCTGCGATTTCTTCGCCTCCGGGGGGCACTCGCTGCTGGCGTTGCGCCTGGCCAACCGGCTGCGGGAGGTGTTCGGCTACGAGCTCGAGCTCAAGTCGTTCTTCTCGGCGCCCACCGTCCGTGCGCTCGCCGAGGCGATCCAGCGTCACCGCCAGGCGCAGCTTGCGGCACAGCGTTTCAGGGAAAGCGACCTCTCCGACATCGTCGAATTCTAGGAACCCGAGGAACCAGGCCCTGCCGGATGGCCGATGAGGCGCCGGCACCCGGGCCGGCCGGCTGGCCCCAGGCAGCGATGCTGCCGGCGGTGGGGCGCTACCGGAGCCGTGAACGAGTCAGCCCCGCAGGGGAATGCGTATTGCCCGGAATGAGCGCAGCCCTTTCCGGGCCGATGTTTGCCAACAAATCGAAGGAGAAAGGGAATGGCCGGATTGCGTGACATCGACTACGTGGAAATGTGGGTGGAGGACGCCGGTGCGGTGGCCGCCATGTACCAGGCGACTTTCGGGTTCGAGCGCATCGCCGAGGCCGCCCCCGAGACCGGGCTGCAGGGGCACCACTCGGTCGTCCTCGCCCAGGGCGAGGCCCATATCGTCATCACCTCCCCGGACGACTGCGAAGGAACCGTGGCCGATTTCGTCAAGCTCCATGGCGACGGGGTGCGCGACATCGCGTTCCGCGCCGACGATGCCCGGCGGGTCTTCGACCAGGCGGTGGCCCGGGGCGCGCAACCGATCCATGCTCCCTCCGAGCATGCCGGCGACGGCGCACCCGTCGTCAGGGCGACCATCAGCGGCTTCGATGATGTCGTCCACACGCTGGTGCAGCGGGAAGGAGCCTTTCTCGATGCGCTGCCGGCGTGTTACCGACCGGTCGGCTCGCCCGCGAGGACCAAGCCGGTCCTTTTCGATGCGATCGACCATGTCGCCATGTGCCTTCGTACCGGAACGCTGGACGAGGTGGCCGAGTACTACAAGCGGGTGCTCGACTTCGAGGACGGGCACCGCGAGCTGGTCTACAGCGAACGCAGCGGCATGAATGCGCGCGTCGTGCAGTGCGGCCCGATCAAGTTCCCTCTGCAGGAGCCGCTCGCGTCGAACCCGAGCGGCCCGATCGCGGAGTTCCTCGACCTCTACCGCGGCGCCGGCGTCTATCACCTCGCCTTCCTCACCAACGACATCGTCCATACGCTGCGCGAGCTTCACCAGAACAACGTGGACGCGCTCCCCACGCCAGGTCGGTACTACGACATGCTGACCAACCGGGTCGGCCCGCTCGAGGAGCGCCTGGACGACCTGCGCGATCTGAACGTGCTGGTGGACCGCGACGAGTGGGGATACCTGCTGCAGGTGTTCACCCGCTCCTTGCACGAGCGGCAGACGCTCTTCTTCGAAGTGATCCAGCGCAAGAACGCCCGGGGCTTCGGCAGCGGCAACATCCGTGCGCTTTTCGATGCGGTGGAGGCCGACCGCCTTGCCGCCAGGGAGATGAATTCCAGCGTTGCGTAGGTCCGCCTGGCGGCCATGGGCCGATGGCGCGGCGGTGGCCAACGGGCGCCGCTGCGCCGTCGAGCGCGGCTGAAAGCAAGCGCCTGGCCCGGGCCGACTGTCGACCAGATGCATCGCGGGCTCACCGGCAAGGGTGGGGCCACCCCCGGCACGCCCCGCGCCGTCGAAACCAACTTCACGACAAGGATTTTCCATGGGCCACGAACCTTCCAGCAGGATGCTCGACTGCCACATGCCGGCCCTGTGGCCGCTCGAACCCACGGCGCTCGCCGAGGCGAACCATCCGGCGCTGGATGAAATTGCCGCATGGGCGAAGAACTATCTGTGCTGCCCGCACGCCGACCTGGGGCGCAACGGGCCCATGTGCCCCTTTGTCCCGGGGGCACTCCAGAAGAAGCTGTTGTTCGGCACGGTCTACGAGCAGGACGACCTCGACGTCGCTGCGATCAAGGCAATCCTGCTGGAGGAAATGGAGCGGTTCATCGCACTGGAGCCGGTGTCGGGCAACGAGGCCCAGTTCAAGTCGCTGATGGCGCTGTTCCCCAACCTGCCGGCGGACCAGGTGGGCCTGGTGGAAACGGCCCAGGCCGAACTGCAGAGGCACTTCGTCCCCAACGGCCTGATGGTGGGTGAATTCCACGCGGGGCCGCCGGACAAGCGCGGGCTGTGGAACCCCGATTTCCGACCGCTGTACAGCCCGGTGCCGATGCTGGTGATACGCCACATGGTGCCCACCGATGTGCTGTTCCTCAAAGACAGCCCGGACCTGTTCCGCGAGTACGTGAAGATCTACGGCAACGCCGTGCCGGAGCGTTTCCGCGCGCAGTTCGACGAGGCGGCGCGGCGTTTCGGCCTGGCGACCGGTGACGGCTCGACGCAGGCGCGCGGCGCGCCGCGGATCATGGAGGCGCTCGATGCAGCCGCGCTCGGCTATCGCGTGCACTGCCATGACGACTTCACCCGCAGCATCCGCTCGCCGCAGGACTTCGCACAGGCGCTCGGCTACGAGCTTCGCCGCATCACCAAGACCCTGTTCGTCAAATGCCGGGACGCCGAGCGCTACTACCTGCTGGTTTGCGGCATGGACAAGCGCATCGACCTGCAAGGCCTGGCGGGGCGCCTGGGAGCGACCCGGCTGGAGCTTGCCTCCCTTCCCGACCTGCAGCGCCACGTCGGCTATCCGCCGACCTCGGTGACCCCGATCGCGGTCGGCGGCATACCGGTGCTCATGGACGAGAGCCTGTTGGCCTGCGAGACGGTCCTGACCGGTAGTGGCGTGCCGCGGGTGGAGATCGAAATCGCCCCCGCCGACCTGCAGGCGCTGTGCGGCGCGCAAACGATGGCCCTGGCCTGACCTCGACTGGATCTTCCCTGTCCCATGCAAATCGACCAGCTCATCGAAGAACTCGCCGCCGCCGGCATCTACCTGGCGGCGAAGGACGGCAAGTTGCTGTGCAAGGCGGCCAAGGACGCGCTCACGCCGGAGCGGCGCCAGCTCATCGGCGACCGCAGGGACGAGCTCATCGCCTACCTCGGGGAACTCGACACGGGTGCGGGCGAACCCCCGCTCGTGCGCCGCCCGGCGGGCCCGGCGCCCCTTTCGCCCACCCAGCAGCGCCTGTGGTTTCTCGATCGGCTGACCGGGTCGGCCGCCAATTACGCCATCCCGGTCACTTATCGCCTGGACGGCGTGCTGGACGTGGCCGCCCTGGAGCGTGCCCTGCAGCAGGTCGTCGCCCGGCACGACAGCCTGCGCACCGTCATCGGCATGCGCGCGGACGAGCCGGTCGCGCTCGTGCGCGACCAGGTCGACCTCGACCTCCGGCCACACGACCTGGACGCACTCGGGCCCGCCGAACAGGAGCGGTTCGTCCGCGAGCGGTTGCAGGACGTCCTGGCGCAGCCGTTCGACCTGGCCGGGGAACTGCCGCTGCGCGCCCTCCTGTTCCGGCTCGGCCCCGAGGCCCACGTCATCCTGCTGGTGCTCCATCACATCGCCAGTGACGGCTGGTCGGTCGAGAACCTGCTGCGCGAGCTGTCAGCCCTCTATGCGGCTTATCGCGAGGGACGTCCGGACCCGCTTCCGCCGCTGGCGCTGCAGTACGCCGACTACGCCGCCTGGCAACGGCAATGGCTGCAGGGCCCGCGGCTGCAAGGCGCGCTCGACTGGTGGCGCCAGCACCTGGCCGACGCCCCGCCGACGCATGGGCTGCCGCTGGACCGCCCGCGTCCGCCGCATGCCCTCCGCGCGGGCGGCTCGTGGCGACAGACCTTTCCGGCATCCCTCCACCAGGCGCTGCTCGAGCTGGGCCGGACGCAGGGCACGACCCTCTTCATGACCCTGCACGCCGCGTTCGCGGTGTTGGTCGCCCGCTGGAGTGGCAACCCCGACGTGGTCGTCGGTACACCGGTCGCCAACCGCCCGCGTCCGGAACTGGCCCCACTGATCGGTTTCTTCGCCAACACGCTGGTCCTGCGCCTGGTCATGGACGGCGACCCCAGCTTCGTCGAGGTGCTGCAGCAAGCCAAGGCGACGGCACTGGACGCCTACGACCGCCAGCACCTGCCGTTCGACATGCTGGTGGAGGAACTCAACCCTCCGCGCAGCCTCAACCTCGCGCCCGTCTTCCAGATCATGTTCTCGCTGCAGGACATTGACGAGACCGCGGCGCTGGACCTGCCCGGCGTGCGTGCGCAGGCGCTGGTCCCGGACGCCGTCGGCGCCAAGTTCGACCTGAACCTGTCGCTGGTGGAGACGCCGCACGGCATGAGCGCGTGCTGGGACTACTGCCGCGAGCTGTTCGATCCGCAGACGATTGCGAGCCTGGGCGCCTCCTTCGAAGCGCTGTTGCAAGGCATCGTGGCCGACCCGACGCAGCGCATCGGCCAGCTGCCACTGCTCGATGCCGCGGGCGAGGCGCGGATGCTCGCCCTTGGCAACGACACCGCCTGCGCCTACGTGGACGGCGAATGCCTGCATACGCTGGTCGAACGCCAGGTCGCCCGCCGCCCGGATGCGCCGGCGATCATCCACGAAGGCGAAAGCTGGAGCTACGACCGGCTCAACCGGCAGGCCAACCGTCTCGCGCACCACCTGCGCCGGCTCGGCGTCGGCCCGGAGGCACGCGTGGCGATCGTGATGGAGCGATGCCCTGCCCTGCTGGTCGCTCTGCTGGCCGTGCTCAAGGCCGGCGGCGCCTACGTACCGATGGAACCGGACCTGCCGCCGCAGAGGTTGCATTACCTGTTGAGCGACAGCGCACCCCGGCTGGTGCTCGTCCGGGGCGCGGCCGGTACCGCGGTGCGCGAAGCCCTTGCCGGCGCGCCGGCGAGCGATCCGGCGCCGACGCTGCTCGATCTGGACGCCGACGCTGCGCACTGGGCAGGAGAAAGCGACACCAACCCGCCCGCGGAAAGCCTGGACGCCGGCCAGCTGGCCTACGTCATCTACACCTCCGGCTCCACCGGCCGCCCCAAGGGCGTGATGAACACGCACCGCGGCGTGCTCAACCGCCTGCGCTGGCTGCAGGAAAGCTACCCCCAGGGCGAGAACGACCGGGTACTTCAGAAGACCCCGATCGGTTTCGACGTGTCCGTTCGCGAGATCTTCGTCGGCTTGATGGCCGGTGCCTGCCTGGTGCAGGCGCGCCCCGACGGGCACCGGGACCCGGGCTACCTGGTCGAGCTGATCGAACGCGAGCGCATCACGGTGGTGAACTTCGTGCCATCCATGCTGCAGGCGTTCCTGGAGCACCCGCGTGCCGCCGGGTGCCACAGCATCCGCCACATCTTCAGCGGTGGGGAAGCACTCTCGGGCGCACTGGCGCAGCGGTGCCGGGAAACCCTCCCGGAAGCCCGCCTGCACAACTTCTACGGACCGACCGAGACCGCAATCAACGTGACCGCATGGGATTGCCCGGACGGTGCGCTGCCCGAGGTGATACCGATCGGCCGGCAGGGCGCCAATACGCGCATCTACATCCTGGATGGCTCGGGGCGGCCTGTTCCGCGCGGCATGCGTGGCGAGATCCACATCGGGGGCGCGCAGGTCGCGCGCGGCTACCTCGACCGGCCGGCCCTTACCGCGGAACGCTTCGTGCCCGACCCGTTCGATCCCCTCCCGGGCGCGCGCATGTACCGCAGCGGTGACCTCGGCCGGCAGCTGGCGGATGGCAGCATCGAGTACCTGGGCCGGAACGATTTCCAGGTGAAGATCCGCGGCCAGCGCGTCGAGTTGGGGGAAATCGAAGCGCAGCTTCTCCAGTGCGCCGGCGTGGGCCAGGCCTCCGTGCAGGTGCGCCCGGACAGCCGCGGCGAAGCGCGCCTGGTCGCCTACGTCGTGCCCGGCGACGAAGCGCCCCCGCGCGAAGCGCTGGTCGAGAGCGTGCGCCGCCAGTTGCAGGCGCAGTTGCCCTCGCACATGGTGCCGGCCGCCTACGTGCTGCTGCCCCGCCTACCGGTCACGGCCAACGGCAAGCTCGACGCCCATGCCCTGCCCGCGCCGGATGACGAGGCCTTCCCGGCCACCGCCTACGAGGCCCCCGCGACCTCCCTGGAGCAGCGGCTGGCGGTCCTCTGGGAGGACCTGCTCGGGCATGGTCCGGTGGGTGCCACCGCGAACTTCTTCGATCTCGGCGGGCACTCGCTGCTGCTCACCCGCCTGCACAACCGGATCGGCGCCGAATACGGTATCGAATTGCCGCTCAGGGACCTGTTCGCGGCGCAGACCGTGCGCGACCAGGCGGCGACGATCGCACCGCTGCTGCACCGGGACGCTGGCAGGACGCCACCTGCGCCGTGCCCCCGGCCGCCGGACGCGCCGGAAGTCCTGTCGTTCGCGCAGCGGCGCCTGTGGTTCATCGACCAGATGGGTGGCGCCGGCGCGCTCTACAACATTCCCTGCGCCTTGCGCCTGGTCGGGCCATTGCGGCCCGAGGCGCTGCGACAGGCCCTGCAAACCATCGTGCACCGGCACGAGGTGCTGCGTACCACGCTCGTGCCCGTCGCCGGCGAGGCACGCCCGCGGCTGCTCGAGGACGTCGAACTGACGCTTCCCGCCCACGATCTCGGCGACATGGATCCGGCCGCTCGTGGGCTGGCCGCGCGCCAGCGCATCGAGGCCGAGGCACAGGCGCCCTTCGACCTCAGCCGCGATCTGCTTCTTCGCGCCCAGCTCCTGCGGCTGGGCCAGGAAGAGCATGTGCTGCTGCTGACGCTGCACCACATCGCGGCCGACGGCTGGTCGATGGCCGTGCTGCTGCAGGAAATGGCCGAGCTCTACGAAGCCGCCGTGGCCGGCCGTGCCAGTACCCTGCCGCCGCTGGCGCTGCAATACGCCGACTACGCCCACTGGCAGCAGCAGTGGCTGCAAGGGGAGCGCCTGGACGCGCAGCTGGCCTACTGGGAAAGCCAGCTGGCCGCCTTGCCCACGGTGCACAACCTTCCGCTCGACTTTCCACGCCCGGAGGAGCAGCGCTACCGGGGCGCCGTGCACCGGCAGCGCATGCCCGCGCCGCTGCTGGCCGGCATCCGGCAACTGGCCCGCGCCCACGACGCCACCCTGTTCATGGCCCTGCAGGCGGCCTTCGCCGTGCTGCTGGCCCGCTGGAGCGGCGACACCGACATCGTGATGGGCACGCCCATCGCCAACCGCCGACACGAGGAGCTGACGCCGCTGGTCGGCTTCTTCGTCAACTCGCTGGTCCTGCGCAACGACCTGTCGGACAACCCCCGGTTCACCGACGTCCTGGGCGCCGCACGAACGATGGCCCTGGATGCCTACCAGCACCAGGACCTGCCCTTCGAAATGCTGGTCGATCGCCTGCGCCCCCAGCGTTCGCTCGGCCACAGCCCGCTCTTCCAGGTCATGCTGGCGCTGGAGAACAACGCCAGCGCGATCGTGCCGTTCGGCGGCCTGGAAGTCAGCGACATGGCGGGCGACTCGCGGTACGCGAAGTTCGACCTCACCCTCAACCTGCGCGAGACGGACGACGGTCTGGAAACGGCCTGGGACTACAACCGCGACCTGTTCCGCCCGGACACGATCGCCCGTTTCGCGGCGTCGTTCGAAGCACTGCTGCGCGACATCGTGGCGAGGCCGGACAAGCCGATCCAGCAGCTGTCCCTCCTCGCGGACGACGAGCGGCCGCAGCAGGTCGTGTCGGGCCCGGATCTCGAGCTCCCGCCCGTCGTGGGTGTGCATGCCTTGATCGAAGCCCAGGCAAGCGCGACTCCGGATGCCGTCGCGGTCCGGCAAGGCGACCGCAGCATCGACTACGCCACGCTGAACCGGAGTGCGAACCGCGTCGCTCACGCATTGCGCGAGCTCGGCGTGGGACCGGACGCGCGGGTCGCCATCCATACCGAGCGGAGCATCGAGACCATCCTCGGCATCCTGGCCGTGCTCAAGGCCGGCGGCGCCTACGTGCCCCTGGATCCCGCGCACCCTGCCGAGCGCCTCATGGGCATGCTCGCGGACAGCGGCGCCACGGCGGTGCTGACGCAGTCCCATCTCAGGGATGCGCTCGCCGACTGCGGGGTACCGCGACTGGCGCTCGACGACGAGGCGACGTTCGCGGCCTTCGATGGCGCCGACCCGGTCGTCGAGGGACTCGAACCCGGCCACCTGGCCTATGTGATGTACACGTCCGGTTCCACTGGCGCGCCCAAGGGCGCGATGATCGAGCACGCCGCGCTGCTCAACATGGTCGAGTCCTGCCGGGTGCTGCTGCACGATCCCCGGCCGACCGCGACGGCGTGGTGGGCGAGCTTCGGCTTCGACGTCTCGGTCTTCGAGATCCTCATCACGCTGGTGGTGGGCGGCACGCTGCACGTGGTGCCGGACGAGGTGCGCGCGGACGTCCAGGCCTACGTCGAGTGGCTAGGCCGCCACCGGATCACCCTTGCCTTCATGGCGCCCTTCATCGTCCGCCGCCTGCGTGAATTTCCGGACGCGCAGATCGCCAGCCTGAGCCTTCGCCGGCTTATGGTCGGCGTGGAGCCCCTGCTCGAGAACGAGCTGTACCGGATCAAGCGGCTGCTACCTGAGCTGTTGTTCCTCAACAGCTACGGGCCGACCGAAACCGCGTTCTATTGCACCTACTACGACGCGATCGGCGATGTGCGACGCAACGCGCCGATCGGCCGCCCCGCCGCCAACACGCGCATCCAGGTGCTGGACGAAGCCATGCAGCCGGTCCCTGCCGGCGTGGTCGGCGAGGTGTATGTCTCGGGTATCTGCGTGGGTCGCGGCTACCTCAACCAGCCGGAACGGACGGCCGAACGTTTCCTGCGGGACACCTCGGGCGCGCGCATGTACAGGACCGGCGACCTCGCGCGGTGGACGCCCGAGGGCCAGCTCGAATTCCGCGGTCGTCGCGACTTCCAGGTCAAGGTCAACGGCATACGCATCGAGCTGGGCGAGGTGCAGAAGACCCTGGTGTCGCATCCGGACGTCATCGATGCGGCGGTCACGGTGCGCGCGGACCAGGGACCGGAAAGCCGCAAGCTCGTGGCCTATGTGGTCGCGCGGGCGGATCGCACCCTGGCGGCGGACAGCCTGCGCGAGTACATGGCCCAGCGCCTGCCGCCCTACATGGTCCCGGTTGCCTATGTCGCGATGGAGGCGTTGCCGCTGACGGTCAGCGGCAAGCTCAACGGTCGCGCGCTGCCCGCGCCGGACCCGGGCGCCTACGCCGCCGCCACCCATGCGCCACCGGCCTCGGCGCTGGAGCGGCAACTGGCCGATATCTGGGCGGAGTTGCTGCAACTGGACCAGGTGAGCGTAACCGCCAACTTCTTCGACCTGGGTGGCCACTCGCTCAAGGCCGTGCTGCTGATGTCCCGCCTGCGCGAAGCCACGGGCGTCGCCCTGCCCATCTCGATCCTGTTCAAGGCGCCCACCATCCGCGCCTTGGCCCGGCAGGTCGAAAGCCACGGCCCGCAAGCGGACGAGTCGTTCGTGCAGTTGCGTGGCGGCGGCAGCCAGCCGCCGCTGTTCTTCCTCCACGCCGCCGGAGGCGACGTGCTTTGCTACCAGCCGCTGCTGCAGTACCTGGACCCGGGCATGCCGGTCTACGGTTTCCATCGCAGCGAGTTGCCGAACCAACGCGTGCCCGCGCTCCGCTCGCTGGAGCAGCTGGCCGACGAGTACCTGCCGCGCCTGCTGCAGGAACAAACCGAGGGGCCGTATTTCCTTGCCGGCTGGTCGAGCGGCGGACTCCTCGCGCTGGAAGTGGCGGCGCGACTGGAAGCGCGCGGGCACGAGGTCGGCTCGATCATGCTGATCGATACCATGCTGGCCACCGGAGCGGACCTGCCGGCACGTTTCCACCAGCGGGGTCTGGCCGAACTGGCGGGGCTGCCACCGCAGGCGGCCTGCGAGCTGATGCGGGAGTTCGACCCGACCCTGCCGGAAGTGACCGCCATGGACGGCCTCCTTCCCGTACCCGCGACGGACTACTTCAATTACCTGGTCGCGGCCAATCAGATCGGCATCGACTTCCACCGGCCGGCGTTCCGGTTGAAGGCGCCGGTGCATTACTTCGGCTGCAACCTCAACCGGCGCACCCTGACGCCGGAGGAGCGGGCGGCCCAGATCCAGGCACTGGTACAGGCACCGATCGCCCTGGAGTCGTTCGAGGCGACGCACTTCTCGATCCTGGAGGAACCCAGCGTCGCCGCACTTGGCCGGGCCATGCACGCGACCCTCCGTCGCTGCCGCGAAGCCACCAGCCGCCCTGTTCCCGCACGACCTCTCGAGGGTCTCTCACCGGAAGCCATCGCATGACCCTGCCCGATACCACCGCACCCGCATCCGCTCCTGCGCAGACGTCGCTGTTCCGCAACAGGAATTACCTCTGGCTGTGGGCCAGCGCAGGCATTTCCTGCCTGGGTGACTACTTCACGCTGATCGCCATGCCCTGGCTGGTCCTGACGCTGACCCGCGACCCTGCCGCACTGGGTACGGTGATGGCGCTGGAGAGTCTGCCCCGGGCCGCCTTCATGCTCGTGAGCGGGGGTGCCACCGACCGCTTCACGGCACGTACCGTGCTGCTGGCAAGCCGTGCCTGCTTCATGCTGACCCTGCTCGTGCTGGTGCTGGACCTGCGCCATGGGCACCTGCAGCTGCCGCACTTGTACGGCTTCGCGGTGGTCTTCGGCCTGTGCACGGCCTTTGCGTTGCCGGCCAACCGGGCCTTGCTGCCGCAGGTGGTCGACCGGATGCAGATCCAGCAGGCCAACAGCGCGCTCATGGGCTCCCAGCAGCTGATCCAGCTGTTCGCGCCGGTGCTGGCCGGATTGCTGATCTGGGACATGCCTTCGATCGGCGTGCAGGCGGCCGGCGGCGACCTGAGTCGCATCGCCGATGCCTTCGCCTTCAACGCCGGCGCCATTGCCGTGGCCCTGTTCCTGTTGACCAGGATCCAGCTGGCACCCCGGGCAGCGACCGGCGGCAGGCCGAAGGCCGGGCTGGCCGATGGATTCCGGTATCTGTGGCGCGATCGCGGCTTGCGCATCGCCACCCCCTACATGGCGTGCATCGGCTTCTTCGCGATCGGCCCGTTGCTGACGGTGATCCCCCTGTTCGCGGCCCAGCGCCTGGCCGATGGCGCGCTCTCCTACGGCATGCTCTACGCGGTCAACGGCCTCGGCTCGCTGCTGGGCTTTGCCTGTGGCGGTCTGTTGCCCAAGCCCGGCAAGCGCCGGCTGGGGCTGGTCATGTTCACCACCGACCTGACGGCCGGGCTGGGCATGCTGCTGCTCAGCCAGAGCACCGGCTTCGCCGCGGCCGCCACCGCGTTGGCCATCGTCGGCATCAGCGCCAGCTACGGTGGCGTGCTCGGGCTCAGCTGGATCCAGGAGCGGATTCCGCCACAGCTGGCAGGCCGCGTACTCGGTATCGTGACGTTTGCGGTGCTGGGTCTGACCCCCGTCTCGATGTCGCTGGGCGGGCTGCTGGTGGCCCACTACTCGTTGACCGCACTGCTGAACGCATCGGGTTGTGCGATCGTGTGCTGTGCGCTGATGGGCCTGTGCTCACCCGGGATCAATCGCTTCGGCACCTACGCGGCCCCGTCCAGCTGACGCGTACAGGGGATGCGGCCTACGCCCCGGTATCCGCCCAGGCGGGGCAGCAGGCGGTAATGACATGGTTGTGGCGGCATGCGTGGCGCACTTCCACCACCCGTCCCGCCGGCCAGCCCGTCCCCCAGTCCTCTTCGAGTCGCAGCCGGAGGCGCCCCGCCGAGACGGCCACCAGCCGCGCTGCAGAGAATTCACGGAACACACGCAGCCGTGGGAACAACGCCTTGTAGAGGCTTTCCTTGGCGGAGAAGAGCAGGATCACGGCGACCGCCGATGGCCAGTCACCGAGCAAGGCCAGCTCCCGCGGCTGGCCCACCGACGAGGCGATCTCGGCCGCGTGGCGGGGCGTGCCCAGTTCCTCGATGTCCAGGCCGAGCGACCTGTGCGTCGAGGTCGGGCACGCCGCTGCCAATACCATGCTTGTGCTGTGACTGATGCAGCCGGTCCATCCCTTCGGCCATACCGGCAACCCATCGCTGTCCTGGGCGAGCCAGGCCGGACCGCCATAGCCTGCCCCCGAAAGGGCGATCGATGCGCATAGGCGGCCGGCGATGAATTCACGGCGCCGTTTCGGTGAGGCTCCCCGCAAGCGCTCGGGCAAGCACGCGTCCGTCGCATGCGTGGTCTCGTCTTGCAGTTCCAGGCCATGCATGGCCAGCGTGCCGGGCAGGCCCAGTTCCAACCTCAGACCGCTGGCGAAACCTGCCTCCTGGCTCGCCCCTGTCATGGCTTCCACTTCCGCCGCCCTCCGCTGCCAGCCTGAAGCTCTGCAAACCTCGCGAAGATATCACCGCGTAGCGCGGCCGGCCCGGACGAGGTTGCGCGGGCGCGGCCCTGCTCGCATCCGTCTGCACGCTCGCTTCACCGCCTCGGGATGTAACACGTACAGGCGTCAATCGCGGCGCCCTTGCCTCAAGGTATCAACCGTGACCCCGCTGGACAAACCACTCAAGCGCGAAATCGAGATCGACGGCGTCGCCTATACGCTCGCACTCGATCCGCAGGGACTGAGGCTCGCGGAGAAAGGTCATCGGCGAGGGGTGGAGCTTCGCTGGAAGGATCTGGTCAGCGGTGATGCTGCCCTGGCGACCGCATTGCAGGCGTCCCTGGAAGAGCGATAACGCCGACCGCGGGCACGGCGGGGTCAGCCCGGACGTTTCGGGACCGCGTTGGCCGCGCGGATGGCCTCCGCCATGCCGCGGCTGTCCTCGCTGTCGAGTCCATCCAATCCGGCGAGCACCCCTGCGCGATCGGCCCCGGTCCGGTTCTGGCTGAGTTTCCACTTGCCCTCCAGGCGCTCGATCGGCAGGCGCAGGCCGGTGATGGCCGCGAGGTTGCGGTCGATGTAGTCCGCCGGGGCATCGTCCAGATGCCAGGGACTGGGCATGGAACGTTCGTGGCGATCGGTGAGCCTGCGCAGGAGCTCGCGCAGGGCGACCGGATCGTCAAAGGTCTCCAGGGTGCCGTGGGCGTGGACGGCGATGTAGTTCCAGGTGGGCACTTCCCTGCCGTGGGTCTGCTTGCCGGGGTACCAGCCGGCGGAGATGTAGGCGTGCGGGCCCAGGAAAATCGCCAGCGATGGCGCGCCGCTGCACGTGGCGTGCGCGTTGGCGCGGGCGACGTGGCCGTAGAGCGTGCCGTGGGGCCCCTCGTGCGGCGCCAGCAGCAGCGGAATGTGGCTGACCCGGAGGCCGGCGGCGGTCGTGCTCACCAGGCTGGCGAAGGCGATCCGGTCGATCGCGGCGTGCAGTTCGGGCAGGCGCGCCTCGCGAAAGGCGGTGGGCGTGTACATGCCGTTGCTCCGGTGGCGGCGGGCTGTTCGGGATGAATCCGGGCGTGACCGGGGGCGGTCGCGCGCGGGTGCGCTCCTGCAAGGAGCGTCCCTCGACGGGTTCAGCGTCCGAAGATGATTTCCTGGCCTTCGTGGTCGCGGTCCCAGCCGCGCAGTTCGTCCCGGATGTGGGCGATGCGCTGGCGACCGAGCGCGTTGCGCTCTTCGTCCAGGACCTGGCCGTCGAGCAGCTCGGCCAGGCGCTGGGCGGTGGGCAGCATGGCGTCCCAGGCGTCCAGCGCGGGCAGCGGGCCCGGCAGGGTCATGAAGAAGCTCAGGCCGGGCGTGCGCAGCGCATCGAGGCGGGTGAGGTCGAAGTTGCCGGGCTTGAGCATGTTGGCCACGCTGAAGATCGGCCCCTGCTCGCGCTTGCCGTCGACCAGGCGGTGGTAGATCCCCAGGTGGCCGTATTCCAGGCCGGCCTTCTCGGCCGCGACGATCAGGTCGGCGCCGTTGAACACGCCGCCGTCGCGGGCCATCACGAACAGCGTGACGATGCGTTCCATCGGCAGTTGCGAGGGCCGGCGCCCCAGGTCGGACGGTGGCGGCGCCTTCGGTGCGGCGGTCGCGGGCGCCCGCGCAGCCACCGGGGCGGCGGCATCGGAGTCGCCCGAGGGCGCGCGCAGGGCGTCGATGATGGAGGCTGCGCGACCCGAGGGCTTGGGTGCTGCACCGCGTTCGCCGGCCAGCGTGGCGCCGAGCTTTTCCAGCTCCTCGCGCAAGCCGATTTCCAGTTCGCCCTGCTGCGGCAGCGGGTCTTCGGCCCCCGTGCGTGCGTGCAGGTCGTCCTCCAGCAGCATGTTGTCTGCCTCGCCCTCGCCCAGCGTCGGCTCGCGGCGTTCGCCGCTCCCGCCCTGCCCGGCCGGCATGCGGCGCCGCCCCTGCTCCTTCTTCGGCTGGCCGAACAGCCACAACAACGCCAGCACGATAACGCCGGCGATGGCCAGCGGCACGCCGACGGCAGGGTTCCAGGCAAAGGCGAGCACGGTCATGGATGGATCCTCACGCAGCTCCGGCCAGTTTAGCCGCTTCGGCCAGGTCCACCTGCACCAGGCGCGAAACACCAGGCTCGCGCATGGTCACGCCGCACAGCTGGCTGGCCGCCTCCATCGTCGCCTTGTTATGGCTGACGAAGATGAACTGCACCTTCTCGCTCATCTCCCTGACCATGCTCGAGAAGCGGCCCACGTTGGCCTCGTCCAGCGGCGCATCGACCTCGTCGAGCAGGCAGAACGGCGCGGGATTGAGGTTGAAGATCGCGAACACCAGCGATACGGCGGTAAGCGCCTTCTCCCCGCCGGACAGCAGGGAGATGTTGGAGGGTCGCTTGCCCGGCGGACGCGCCATGATCGACACGCCGGTATCGAGCAGGTCGTCGCCGGTCAGTTCCAGGTACGCGTGGCCGCCGCCGAACAGGCGCGGGAAAAGTTCCTGCACGCCGGCATTGACCTTGTCGAAGGTTTCCTTGAAGCGCTGGCGGGTCTCGCGGTCGATCTTCTTGATCGCGCCTTCGAGCGTTTCCATGGCGCTGGCCAGGTCGGCCAGCTGGTTGTCGAGATACGTCTTGCGCTCGCTCTGCTCGGCGTGTTCCTGGATCGCGGCCAGGTTGACCGGCTCCAGGCGCGCGATCTTCTGCGCGAGATCGCCGAGCTGCGTGCGCCACTGGTTGCTGTCGGCGTCTTCCGGGAGTTCGGCGAGCAGCGGCTCCAGTTCGAGGCCCGACGCGGCGATGGCCTCGGCGAGCTGATCGGCGCGCATCTGCAGGGCCTGCGCGGCCAGGCGCTTCTCCGACACGCTTTCGCGAAGCTTGGCCAGATTCTGCTCGGCCAGGTGGCGCTGCTGTTCCAGCTTGCGGAACTCGATGTCGCAGTCTTCCAGCGCACGGCGCGCCTCGACCAGCTGCCTGTCGGCCAGCAGGCGCTGGTCCAGATAGGTCTGTCGCTCGGCTTCGAGTTCGGCGATGGGATCGGAGCCGGCCGCCAGCTGCCCGGCGATCTCGGTCCGTCGCGCCTCGACCTGGCGCAACTGCGTGTCCAGGCGCGCCAGCGCCTGCTCCAGCGAGGCCAGCGAGGAGCGCTTGGATTCCATCGACAACGCCAGCGCATGCGCCTGGTCGGCCGCCTCGCGGGCGTTCATGCGCGCTTCCTCGCGGGCTTCGAGCAGCGCGCGGCGCTCGTTTTCCAGCTCGCGGCGCTGGTCCTCCAGGTCGCCCATGTGGTTGACCGATTCGTCCAGGCGCGCGCGGGCCTCGCGGGTCTGCACCTGCAGCTCGTCGAGCTGTTCGATCAGCGTGGACAGTTCGCCGGCTACCTTCTCGGCGCGCGCCCGGGCGGTTTCCACCTTGCCGCGGTGGCTCTGCAGCTGGCCGGCCAGCTCGGACTGGCGGCGGTGCGCGTTGTACAGCTCGCGCTGCGCGTCGTCGCGGGCGCGCTCGGCTTCGAACTTGGCGGTGCGCAGTTCGTCCAGGCGGGCGGTGGATTCTTCCAGCTGCGCTTCGAGCGCTTCGATCTGTTCGGTCAGCACGCGGATGTCGCGTTCGCGTGCCAGCACACCGACCTGGTTGCCCTGGGCGCGGCGAATGCGCGCCCACTGCGGCGCCAGCCATTCGCCGCTGCGGGTGATGATCGACTGGCCTTCGGCGAGGGAGCCGACGCGGTTGCGCGCCTCGTCCAGGGTCTCCGCGGTGCGGACGCTGGCAAGCAACTGCATCGCCGCGGCCGGGCCACGCACCCTGGCCGCCAGCGTGCCCTCGGCGCCCAGCCCGCCCGCGGCCGACGCCAGCAGCGCCAGGTCGGCTTCGCCCAGCGCGCCGAAGTCGCCGGCGAGGGCCAGCGGACTGTCGACCAGTACGCCGTCGAGCAGGCCGGCCAGCACGGTTTCCACGGCCGATTCCCAGCCGCCGTCGACCTGCAGCGACTCGCCCAGGCGACGTGCCTTGTCCAGGCCCAGGCCGGCCAGCCAGCCGCTGGCGGCGCTCTCTTCCTGGCCCAGCGCGGCATGCTGCAGGGCCTCCAGCGAGGACAGGCGGCCGCGCGCGCTCTGCAACTGCTGGCGCGCCTCGTTGAGTGCCGACTGTACCTGGCGCTCCTCGTCGAGCACCTTCTCGTGGGCAAGCTTGTGCTGGTCCAGCAGGCTGCCGAGCGACTCGACGCGCTCGCGCTGGGTGTCGTGCTCGAGGTGCAACTGCTCGGCGGCGGCATCGAGCGCGGCCACGTCGGTGGCCTTCTGCTCGGCTTCCAGCGCCTCGCGCCGCTTGGCCAGGTCGATGGCCTGGCGGTCCAGGTAGTTGAGCTTGGTGCGCTCCACTTCCGCGGCGCGGCTGGATTCGCCGGCCGTGCGCGTGTAGGCGTCCCAGCGCTGCTGCCAGTCGGCCAGCTTCGCTTCGGTGCTGCGGGCGGCCTCGGCGGTGTCGTCCTGCATCTGCTGCAGGGCTTCGAGTTTCGGCTCGCCTTCGGCGAGTGCCAGGCGCAGCGCCTCGACCTGCTCGCGGTCGTTGGCGATGTGCACGGAAAGCTCGGCATGCTCGCGCTCGGCCTCACCCTGGGCGCGCTGCAGGCGCTCGGCGGTCTCCTTGTTGAATCGCACCTGCTGCTCGACACGGGCGATCTCGGCGCCGACCTTGTAGACCTCGCCCTGCACTTCGTTGAGGTGCTCGGTGGCGCCGACGTGGCGCTCGCGCACGGACTCGAGCTGCGCCTCGATCTGGCGTTGGCCGGCGAGCTGCTTCTCGATCTCGATCTCGGCGGCGGACAGGCCCTGCCCCTCGCCCTCGTGCTGGCCCTTCAGCGCGCGGTACTCCAGCGCGCGCAGTTCGGCTTCCTTGCGGGTCTGTTCTTCCTTCAGCGCCTTCCAGCGCTCGGCGGCACGGGCCTGGCGGTTGAGGTGCTCGAGCTGCTTGTCGACCTCGTCGCGGACGTCCTTGACGCGGTCGAGGTTCTCGCGGGTGGACTTGATGCGGCTCTCGGTCTCCTTGCGCCGCTCCTTGTACTTGGAGATGCCGGCGGCCTCCTCCAGGTGCGTGCGCAGCTCTTCCGGGTGCGCCTCGATGATCTGGCTGATCATGCCCTGTTCGATGATCGAATAGCTGCGCGGACCCAGGCCGGTGCCCAGGAACAGGTCGGTGATGTCGCGCCGGCGGCAACGCGCGCCGTTGAGGAAGTACGACGACTGCCCGTCACGGGTGACCTGGCGCTTGACCGAGATTTCCGCGTACTGCGCGTACTCGCCCTGGATCGTGCCGTCGCCGTTGTCGAAGATCAGCTCGACCGTGGCCTGCCCCACCGGCTTGCGCGCGTTCGAGCCGGAAAAGATCACGTCGGTCAGCGAGTCGCCGCGCAGGCGGCTGGCCGCGCTCTCGCCCATCACCCAGCGGATCGCGTCGATGATGTTGGACTTGCCGCAACCGTTGGGTCCCACCACACCGGTCATGTTGGTCGGCAGGTGCAGCGTGGTGGGGTCGACGAAGGACTTGAAACCGGCGAGTTTGATCGTGGTAAGGCGCATGCGGGCTCAACAATAGGGGCAGGCCCGCGGTGGTTCGGGCGACGGGTCACTGTGCCAAACGCCGGGCGTGGTCGCAATGCGAACACGGCGTGACAATTGACCTGAGAATAAAACTATAACTTATTGAAACGCCTAACTAAGGCGCACTGGCGTCGATGGACAGCGCATGGATGCCCCGGTCCATCAGCCCCTCCAGCGCCGCATACACCATGCGGTGCCGCTTGATCGGCAGCACGCCGGCAAAGGCGGCGCTGACGATGCGCACGTGGAAATGGCCCTTGCCGGCGTTGGCGTGACCGGCGTGCTTGTGGCCCTCGTCGAGCACCTCCAACTCCACCGGCGCCAGTGCATCGGCCAGCCGCTGGCGGATCTGTTCGACCATCGCCTCGCTCACGGCAAGGTCTTGCGGAACGGCTTGACCTCGACGGCTGCGTAGACCCCTGCGGCGACGTAGGGGTCCGCATCCGCCCAGCGCCTTGCATCGGCCTGGCTCGGGAACTCGGCGATGATCAGGCTGCCGGTAAAACCCGCCGGGCCCGGGTCGTCGCATTCGATCGCGGGAAACGGGCCGGCAAGCAGCAGCCGGCCTTCGGCCTGCAACTGCTCGAGGCGGGCAAGGTGCGCTGGCCGCGCATGCCTGCGCTTGTCCAGCGAGTCGGGAACGTCAGTGCCGACGATGGCGAACCACATGGGGCGATGCTCCAATCGGGAAGCATGCCAGTTTAGCCGACCCGCCTCGGCACCACAGCCGGGCGTGTTCCCGGTCTACACATTGCGGTGGCCCCGGCCCTTGTACGGTGGCGTCCCCCGCTCGGTATCGAGCCGGCGGGCGTGACTGCGCGATCCCGGAGAGCGGCCGGCCACCCACAGGAGACCGACGCATGGGCGAATCACCCGAACCTTCCACAGCCACGGTGGGCGCGCTGTGGCGCGACAGGCTGGGGCGGCTGGCCATCCGCTGTGCCCAGGTCATCCTGGTGGCGGTGGTGCTGATGGGCGTGGTGAAGGCGGCGACCCGGCTGGAATTCGTGGTCATCCCGTTGACGCTGGCGCTGATCCTGGGCGCGGCGTTGTTCCCGCTGGTGACGATCCTGCGCCGGCTGCGTCTGCCCCATGCGGTCGCGGCGCTGCTCACCCTGCTGCTCGGCGGCCTGGGGCTTGGTGGCGTGCTGACGCTCGCCGTGGCGAGGGTCGGCGCACAGTGGGCGTCGCTGCAGTCCTCCGCGATGGACGGCTTCGGCGAGGCGCTGCATTACCTGCGTCGCGGGCCGCTGTCGCTGAGCGAAACGCAGATCGACCACACCCGCCAGGCGGTCGTCGACTTCGTGACCAGCAGCACGTTCGGGCAACACGCGGTGGCCGGGGTGTTCACTACGGTCGAACTGATGACCGGCTTCGTGCTGACGTTGTTCATCCTGTTCTATTTCCTCAAGGAGGGGCCGGCGATCTGGCGGTTCCTGATCCAGCCGTTGCGCCCGGCGTGGCATGCGCGGGTGTCGCACGCCGGCGAGCGTGCGATCCACGTGCTCGGGGGGTATCTGCAAGGCACCGCCCTGGTGGCCCTGGTCGATACGGTATTCATCGGCGGGGCGGTGTGGATCCTGGATGTCCCCCTGGCGGTCCCGTTGTCGATACTGGTGTTCCTCGGCGCGTTCGTTCCGATCGTCGGCGCCACGCTGACCGGTATCGTCGCGGCGCTGGTGGCGCTGGTCACGGTGGGCCTGAGCGCGGCCATCTGGGTGACGGTGGTGGTGATCGTGGTCAACCAGCTCGAAGGACATCTGCTGTCGCCGGTGGTACTGGGTCGCTCGCTGCACTTGCATCCGCTGGCGGTGCTGCTGGCACTCGCCTCGGGCGCGATCCTGGGCGGCATCGTCGGCGCGTTGCTGGCGGTACCGTTCACCGGCGTGGCCTGGGCGGTGGCCAAGTCATGGAACACCCGGCTGCCCGCGCCCCATGACGGGTGAGCACGAGCACCCGACCATGTCTCCGGTCATGCCGGCCGGCGCTTGGAAACCCCGCGGCAGCGCCCACTTCATGTGCTCACCATGAAGCAGGGAGCTTGCGGGTATGTGGACGACGTTCGTGGATGGCCTTGCCGCGCTGTTGGCCCAGCTGGCCACGTGGCTGGATGGGAGCTATGGCCTGGCCGTGATCGTGCTGGCGCTGCTGGTGCGCCTGGCGATGTTGCCGGTGACGCTCAGGACCGCCGAGCAGGGCTGGTGGCGACAACAGCAGTTGCTCGCACTCAAACCGAAGCTGGCGCAGTTGAAGCAGCTCCACGCCGCCGATCCAGCTGCGCGGGCGCGCGCGACCCAGGTGCTGTACCGCGAGCATGGCTTGGCCGGTGGACTGGGCAGCGGCATGCTGCTGGCGCTGGTACAGGCGCCTCTGGCGGCTGGGATTTATGCCGCGATCCGCCAGGGCATCGCGGGCGCCGGTTCGTTCCTGTGGATACCGAAGCTGGGCCGGCCGGACGCGTGGCTCGCGCTGGTCGTCGGACTGCTGAGCTTCGCGGCGCTGCTGCTGAACCCGGCGATGTCGGAGCAGACACGTACCTTGCTGCACTGGCTGCCGGTGGTGATCTCGTTCCTGCTGGTCTGGCACCTGGCCGCCGGGCTGGGCCTGTACTGGGCCGGCTCGAGCGGGGTGAACCTGCTGCAGATGGCTCTGCTGCGGCGGCGCGTGCGCAGCCGCCGCCGATGATCCCGCCGGGTCGTCCGGGCAGGATGGGGTGAAGCCCACCCTGCCCGGGATCCCGCTCTCAGGCTTCCGGGCGCATGTACGGGAACAGCAATACGTCGCGGATCGAAGCGGAACCGGTCATCAGCATGACCAGGCGGTCGATGCCGATGCCCAGGCCACCGGTCGGCGGAAGCCCCACTTCCAGCGCGCGGATGTAGTCCGCGTCGAAGTGCATGGCTTCGTCGTCGCCCGACTCCTTGGCTTCGACCTGCGCTTTGAAGCGCGCCGCCTGGTCTTCCGGATCGTTGAGCTCGGAGAAGCCGTTGGCGATCTCCTTGCCGTTGATGAAGAGCTCGAAGCGGTCGGTGATGCCCGGGTCCGTATCACTCTCGCGCGCCAGCGGTGAAACCTCCACCGGATGGTCGGTGATGAAGGTCGGCTGGATCAGCGTGTGCTCGACGGTCTTTTCGAAGATCTCCAGCAACAGCTTGCCCCAGCCGTAGCCCGGCTTGACCTGGATACCCAGGCGCCCGGCATGGGCCGCCATGGCCGCGCGGTCGCGCAGCTCGTCGCGACGGATTCCGGGGTTGTGCTCCAGCACGGCATCTTCCATCCGCCAGCGGCGGAACGCGGGCCCCACATCGACCTGCGCACCTTCCCAGGTGAGCTCGGTGGTGCCCAGCACGTTCTGCGCCGTCTCGCGGATCACGGCCTCGGTGAGGTCCATGATCTCGTGGTAGGTGGCGTAGGCCTGGTACAGCTCCAGCATGGTGAATTCGGGGTTGTGCCGGGTCGACACGCCCTCGTTGCGGAAGTTGCGGTTGATCTCGTAGACGCGGTCGAAGCCACCCACGACCAGGCGCTTGAGGTACAGCTCCGGCGCCACGCGCAGGTACAGGTCCAGTCCCAGCGCGTTGTGGTGGGTGACGAAGGGCTTGGCCGTGGCGCCGCCGGGGATGATGTGCATCATCGGCGTTTCCACTTCCATGAAGCGGCGCGGCTCGGCCTCCAGCCACTTGCGCATGAAGCCGATGATCTTCGAGCGCAGCGCGAAAGTGCGGCGCGCTTCCTCGGTCACGATCAGGTCGACGTAGCGCTGACGGTAGCGCTGTTCGACGTCGGCCAGGCCGTGGAACTTGTCCGGCAGCGGCCGCAGGCTCTTGGTCAGCAGGCGCAGGCTGTCCACCTTCACCGACAGCTCGCCGGTCTTGGTGCGCATGAGCTGGCCTTCGGCACCGACGATGTCGCCCACGTCCCAGCCCTTGAACGCCTCGTAGGTCGCCTCGCCCACCGTGCCCTGGTGGATGAACAACTGGATGCGGCCGGTGAAGTCCTGCATCTGCACGAAGCTGACCTTGCCCTGCACGCGCTTGAGCACGATGCGGCCGGCGACCTTCACGCGGCGCGCAGCCGCGTCGACGGTCTCGGCATCCTGGTCGGCAAACGCGCTGCGCAGGTCGCCCGCGAAGGCGTCGACCTTGAAGTCGTTCGGAAAGGCGATGCCCTGCCCGCGCAGCTCCTTGAGCTTCTCGCGGCGTTCGGCGATGAGCTTGTTCTCGTCAGGCGCCGTGGTGTCGTTGGCAGTAGCGGGCGCAGGGTTGTCGGTCATGCTTGGGTTTCCGTGAGCTGCAACCGGTGACTTCGACCGGAATGTTTGACGATTTCTGGATGCGGACAGCGCAAGACTGGCTCGCCCGGGCACTCCGGGCCGCCAGGCACGTGACGCCCGGGGTCGGACGGGAGGGACATGGCCGCTCCGCGCACCGGCGTCCGGCCAGTGCCCTTGCCACGGTGTCCCACGCCTCGGCTGCCGGACGCCTTGCCCGCAGGCCGAGCCTTCCGATGCCGGCCATGCAGTGTATGCGACGGCCGCCGCGGCACAAAAGGGGCGGCAGCGTCCGCGCCTCGCCGGTACGCGTTCAATTCTGGCATGCCCCGCCTTCACGCCAGTCGTGCTATCGGCGCGGCTGCAGGGGAACGACGAGCAAGGAGCACCTCATGTTTCCCACCCATCCAAAATGGGCGCTGGCAGCCATGCTGGCGTTCGGTTCGATACTGTCCGCCGGCGGAGCCCGCGCCGCTGCCCCGGCGACCGCCGCCTCCGCTGGAAACATTGCATCGGTCTGGATCATCTGGCCGAAGGACGGTCAGGCCCGGCCCTTCGAAACCGCACTCAAGACGCACGCCGCGTGGCGCAAGCAGAACGGCGAAGGTTTCGCCTGGTCGATCTACCAGCCGGTGGTCGGCGAGGACCTGGGCTTCTACGTCATCCGTTCGGAACAACACACCTGGCAGCAGATCGACGCCGACGAGACGTGGGAGCGGGAACACGGCGCGGCCGAGTTCGACCGCGAGGCCGGCCGCTACGTGAAGCGGGTCGAACACTACTTCAACAAGGCCGATGCCGAACACAGCCACTGGATCCAGAGCAGGGACTACAAATACTTCGGCGTTTACGATTTCCAGACCAAACCGGAAGGCCGCGAGGGCGTGGAGGACGCGATCGCCAAGGTCCATGCGGCGGTCGAGGCTGCCAGGTGGCCCTACCCTTACGAGATCGACACGCCGATCGGGGGGCGCGGCGGACTGCTCATCGTGGAACCGATGAAAAGCTACGCGGACATGGCCGAGCCCAACCCCAGCCTGATGAGCGTGCTTGCCCGCTCGCTGGGCTCCAAGGAGAGCGCGAAAGAGACCATGGACAAGTTCGATCGCGGGATCGAGAAGAGCACGTACACCATCTACCTGTACCGGCCGGACCTCTCCACGCCTTCGACCGGACAGTGACGGCGAGGCGTGCCCACCCCGGCCCATCCTGCGAAGGGACCGGGGTGGGGAATTACGCGTCGATGCGCTTGGCGCCGGCGTCCAGGCCGGACTTCAGGCTCGCCTCGATGAATTCGTCCAGATCGCCGTCGAGCACCTTTTGCGTGTCGGAGCGCTCCACGCCCGTGCGCAGGTCCTTGATGCGGCTCTGGTCAAGCACGTAGTTGCGAATCTGGCTGCCCCAGCCGATGTCGGACTTGGTCGCTTCCAGCGCATCCTTCTCGGCGTTGCGTTTCTGCACCTCCAGCTCGTAGAGCTTCGCGGCCAGCATCTTCATGGCACGGTCGCGGTTGGCGTGCTGCGAGCGTTCGGTCTGGCAGGCCACCACCACGCCGGTCGGTACGTGGGTGATACGCACCGCCGATTCGGTCTTGTTGACGTGCTGGCCGCCGGCGCCGGAGGAGCGGTAGACGTCGGTCTTGAGGTCCGCGGGATTGATCTCGATGTCGATGTCGTCGTCGACTTCCGGCGACACGAACACCGAGGTGAAGCTGGTGTGGCGGCGGTTGTCCGAGTCGAACGGGCTCTTGCGCACCAGGCGGTGCACGCCGATCTCGGTCTTCAGCCAGCCGTAGGCATAGTCGCCCTCGACGCGGAAGGTGGCGGACTTGATGCCCGCCACTTCACCGCCGGAGACTTCCATCAGCTCCACCTTCCAGCCGCGCGATTCGACCCAGCGCAGGTACATGCGCAGCAGCATTTCGGCCCAGTCCTGCGCCTCGGTGCCGCCGGCGCCGGCCTGGATGTCGACGAAGGCATTGTTCGCATCCATCTTGCCGGAGAACATGCGCTGGAACTCGAGCTTGCCCACGCGGGCCTCGAGCTTCTCCACATCGGTGGCGACCGAACGGACGGTGTCCTCGTCGCCATCGGCAGCGGCCATGTCCAGCAGCTCCTTCGCGTCCGAAAGGCCTGCGGTGAGCTCGTCGATGCCCGTCACGATGGTGTCCAGGCGGGCGCGTTCGCGGCCCAGTTCCTGTGCGCGGGGCGGATCGTCCCAGACGGTGGGACTTTCCAGTTCGCGGCTTACTTCCTCCAGGCGCTCGCGCTTGGTGGCGTAGTCAAAGATACCCCCTAAGCGACTCGACGCGGTCCGTGAGGTCCGCGATCTGCGCAAGGATCGGATTGGTCTCGATCATGAAACGTATGGCCGTGGTTGTGGCGCCCGGACGGGCGCTGGCGGGAACGGCGAAGGATAGCAAAGCGCCGCGGCGGTCGGATACGCGGCGGGTGCCGCGGTGGCGATCGATCGGCCGTTCAGTAGAACAGGCGCGCGCTCAACTGCACCTGGGTGCCGCGGGTGTGCGGCGGCAGTCCGTAATCGGCGCGGACGGTGCGCGTGCTGTCGATGTGCAGCATCTCGAGGGTCAGGCGCAGCCAGTCGCGGGGACGCCAGTCGAGGGCTGCGGTGACGGCGTTGCCGTGTTCGCCCTCGTGCAGCCCTGGGGTCGCGGGCAGTTCGCGCGTGCTGAAGTGATCCACTCGCAGGGCCGGCCGCCACGCGCCGCGATTCCAGCCGGCCAGCAGGTACGCGGCCCGGTAACGGGTGGTGAAAACCAGGTTCGGTACCGGTTCGATCACCGTGTCGCCGTCCATCGCCTGCGCCAGCCAGGTCACCGGCCCGGTATCGGCGGTGGCGCCCAGGCTCCAGAAGCGGGTGCGCCAGGCGTACAGGCGCTCGCCGCCCTCGTAGGGCTGCCAGGCCTGGGGATCGGCGTGGTTGTCGTAATGCATCAGGCTGAGCCGGCCCCACCCCCGCGCACGCCACGTGAGCTGGCCATAGTTGCCCCATTGATGGCCGATGCGGCGGAACGGGTCGTATCGCCTCGGCGGTTCTTCGCCGTCGTCACGCACGTAGGCGTCCGGTTCACGCAGACGGCTGCCGATGCCGTAGGTCAGGTCGCTGAGCGACCAGCCGCGGATCGCCAGCAGATTGCCGGCCGGGTCGTTGCGCTGGAACACGGCGCCGCGCAGCTCCCAGTGGTTCACCTCGCCGCGGCGCTCGATGCGCGCCTCCGCGCCAGTGGCGCGAAGTTCCTCACCCACCCAGCTGTTGATCGCCGAGGGCGTGAGCGTCCACGGGCTGGTCCAGCCGATGGCGTCGTTCTCCAGCGAGACCGGCGGAAAGAACGCGCCGGCCTGCACCGAGCCGCGCCAGTGCGTGGTCGATACCGGGCGCCAGCGCAGGTAGGCCTCCAATACGTCGATGCCGGCGCGGTCGCTGTGCTGCAGTTGCAGTTCCGCCAGGGCGAACAGCGAGGGCGTGAGCTGCGCGGTGCCGACCAGGGCCGCGCCTCCGAACCGCAGTTTCGTTCCCCCATCCCCGTAGCGGGTCTTGCCGAGCCCGCCCTGGACCCAGGCGCGTTCGCCCGGTGCCGCGACCAGGCGGCCATCGACATAGCCGTGCAGGCCGAGATCCTGCCCGTGGCTGGCCCACGGCAACACGGCCAGGCAGGCCCACACCAGGCGGCGACGTCGCGGGTAGCGGCTCATGCGACGCCGGCGCGTTCGAACGAGAAATCGGCCAGTTCCCCCGCCGGCAACGGCCTGGCGATGAAGAAGCCCTGGGCGTGGTCGCAACCGATGGCGGTCAGCTGCTCCAGCGCGCCCGGGTCTTCCACGCCTTCGGCGGTGACCTGGTAGCCGAGTCGATGGCCCAGTTCGACGATCGAGCGCACGATCGTCTGGTCGTTGGCGTCGCGCGCGAGATGGCGGATGAAGGTCTGGTCGATCTTCAGCTCGCTCACCGGCAGATGGCGCAGGTAGGCGAAGGCGGACTGGCCCACGCCGAAGTCGTCGACCGCGATGCCCACGCCCAGGTCGGCAATGCCACGCAACACCCGGATGGCCATTTCCGGCTGGCCGATCACGGCACGCTCGGTGATCTCCACCGTGAGGTTTTCGGGCGGCAGGCCATGGATGGACAGCAACCGGCCGATGCGCAACGGCAGCTCGGGTTCCTCCAGGTCGCGCGCCGACAGGTTGACCGCCACGCTCAGGGCCAGCCCGCGCGCATGCCAGCGACTGGCCTGGGCGATGCCGGCGGCCAGCGCCCAGCGGGTCAGGCGCTGGATGTTGCCGGTGTCCTCGGCCATGCCGATGAAGTCCTGGGGCGGCACCGTCCCGCGGCGAGGGTGATGCCAGCGCACCAGCGCCTCGACGCCATCGACGCGCAGGTTGTCCAGCGCCAGCTTGGGCTGGTAGTACAGCTGCAGCCGGTCGTGGTCGAGTGCCTCGCGCAACTCGCCCATCAGCGAGAGCCGTTCGGTGCGGTGCGGGTCGGTCGCCGCATCGTAGAACGCCAGCGGGCGGGTCGAGCCGCTCGCCGCGAACTGCGCCACCTCACCGTGGCGCAACAGCACCGAGGCCAGCGCGCCGTCCTCGGGATACATGGCGACGCCGACCGCCGGGAGCGTATCGATGCTGACGTCCGCCTCCACGTACGGGGCGCCCAGCGCATCGAGGATGCGCAAGCCGGCGGCGACGGCCTCCGTGCGGTCCGCGCCGGGCAGCCAGGCGACGAACTGGGTGTCGGTGGCGCGCGCCAGGTAGGCCTTGGCGGCAACCCGCCCGAGCCGGGCACCGACCTCGCGCATCAGCCGGTCATACAGGCCGTGCCCCATCGTCTTGATGATGTCCGGCACGCGCGTGAGGCCCACCATCAGCAGCGCACCGTGGGTCGTGCCGGCATCCCGCGCGCGGTCGATCGCGGCCTCCGCGGCCACGCGATTGGGCAGGTCGGTCACCTGGTCGTGCAGGGCCTGCTGGCGTATGCGCTCCTCGCGCTGGCGCACCGCTTCGGCCATGGTGCCGAACGCGGCCGCCAGCTGGCCCAGTTCGTCACGGCGTTGCAGGCTGGGCAACGCGCGGTAGTCCCCCGCCTCGATGCGGCGGGCCGCGCCGGCCAGCGACTCCACCGGGCGCGAGACGCTCCGCGCGGTGAGCCACGCACCGACCAGCCCCACCACCAGGCCCAGCCCGAGCAGGATCGCCCAGGCGATCACCACCGCGCGGAACGGCCGCAAGGCATCGCCCAGCGAGTAGCCCAGTACCGCCATGACCGGCGAGCTGCTGCGCGCCAGGCTGAGCGGTTGCGCCAGCACCAGGAACTCGCGGCCGTGGATGCGGCGCAAGGCCGGATGGGTCGGCAGCTGCCGGCCGGCCAGGCTGGCGACCAGCCCGGTGTGCCGGAGTCCCTGCGCGGCGGCGATCCAATCCGAGGCGGGCGGACGCACCGCCAGCTCGATGTCGCCGGGCAATGCCGACAGCTCGCGCAGGTGGGCGAGCAAGGCATCGTCGAGCGGGACGTAGACGACCACCAGCCCGACCGGTTGCGGCGCGTAGATCGGCACCACGACGACCCAATACGCCTTTTTCTGCAGCGCCACGACGGCCGCCGCGCGCCGGTCGAACGCGCGTTCGGCGAGCTCCGGGAAGGCGAAGCGCCGGCCGCTGGCATGGACGTCGGCGGTGTCGACTTCCACCACCCCGTCGAGGCCGACCAGTTGCATGCGCGAGGCCCCGACGCGGCGACCGTGGTTGCGCAGGACGGAAAGCACGGTGCCGTGATCGCGCTCGGCGATGGCCGAACGCAGGGCGTAATCCAGCGCCATCACCTCGACGTTGCCGGCCACGCGCGCCGACAGGTCGCCCATCTGCGCCACGAAGGCCTGTGCGTTGACCGCCAGCTGTCGCTCGCCCTCGCTGACCAGCGCGTGACGGGTGACGCCGTAGACCAGCGCGGCCGTGAGCAGCTGCACGGTCACCAGCGTGGCGACGAAAAACAACGCGAGACGGAGCCGGAAGCCGACGACGGCGCGCATCGGGTCAGTAATCCAGGTGCTCGCGGTCGGCAAACCCGCGTGGGTCGGGAATCAGCGACAGGGTAAAACCGGCATGCTGCACGTCGGCTCCGGCGCCGACCGTCGTCACCTCGCTCGGCTGCGCCAGCCCCGGCCGCAGCTGGGGGTGCCATACGCTTACCGTGTAGTTGCCAGGCGGCAGGTCATCGAACACGACCCGGCCCTGTGCGGGGGTCACCTGCGCCTGCCCCGGCGTGACCAGCAGGTAGGCAATCATGTGGTCGTGGATGTTGCAGCCCACCGCGACCAGTCCCGGCTTGCGCAGCGTCACCGGCGGCGAGCTCTCGCCCGGGCGCAGCAGGAACTCGAACGCCCCGGCCTCGGAGAAGGAGTAGACATGGTGGCGGGTGCCGTCACTGTTGCGGAAGACCACACGGTCACCGGGGCGGACGACCTGGACGTAGGGGATGAAGGTTTCGTCGCGCTGGTCGACGTAACGGGTCACCGGCGTGGGGGCCGCCGCAGCTTGCGCCATTGCCGGCGCGAGGGTGACGACAGCATCGCCCACGGCCCGCCCGCCGGCATCGTTCACCCGTACCACCAACTGTCCCGCGCAGGACGGACCGGCGCAGCCGGCCAGCAGCCAAGCGAGCATGATTCGCCAGCGCATTCGCGCTCTCCCGGATGTCCCCGGCGCTAGCCTAACCCATGCATCCGCGCCCCGGTCAATGGGTGGCCACGGCGAACGATCCGTTCCATCCACGCCGGTTTTGCGGCGGGAGGGGCAGCCTTACCTTTCGTGCCTGGCCGGCACCCACGCGCGGCAGGAGGGCAAGATGATCGAACGCAGGGCTTTTGAGACTCTGGGCGGAGCCAACCATGGCTGGCTCGACGCCAGGCACCACTTTTCCTTCGCCGGCTATCACGACCCCGGCCGCATGGGCTGGGGTGCGTTGCGCGTCTGGAACGACGACACCATCGCCCCGCGCAGCGGCTTCCCGCCGCATCCGCATGCGGACATGGAAATCATCACCTACGTGCGCGAAGGCGCGATCAGCCACCGCGACAGCCTCGGCAACGAGGGCCGCACCGTCGCCGGCGATGTGCAGGTGATGAGCGCCGGCACGGGGATAACCCATGCCGAGTACAACCTCGAGGCGGAAACGACCCGGATCTTCCAGATCTGGATCATTCCGGACCGGCCCGGTGGCGCGCCGGACTGGGGGGCCCGGCCGTTCCCCACCGGCGAGCGGGCCGGCCGCTTCGTGGCGCTGGCCAGTGGCATGCCCGGGGACGCCGACGCCCTGCCGCTGCGGGCGCATGCCCGCGTGCTGGGAGCCACCCTGCGCGCAGGCGAACAGGCGGAGTATCCACTGGCCGCCGGCCGCTACGCTTACCTGGTACCTGCCAAGGGCATCGTCGAGGTCAACGGGGTGCGCCTCCAGGCCCGCGATGGCGCGGCGATCCGGGACGAGCCAGAAGTGCGGGTGACCGCGCTGGAAGACACCGAACTGGTGCTCGTCGACGTGCCCGCCTGAGGCGACACGGCGCATACGGTGGCCGTCGTAGCGTGCCTGATCCGTCGGAGGATCCCTGCATGCCCCAACCAACCGGACCCCAGCGTGCCGCCGGTGCGGATCCCAACGAGGTCGATGCCAGGGACGGCTTCTCGCTCTCGCGCAAGGAACAGGGTGACGTCGAGCAGAAGCGCCCGCCCCGGGTGGCCGTGCTGCACGAGACCATCCGCCTGGAGGGCGAGGAAGAGCTCAGCCGCGGGCTGGTCGCGCTGAGCCTTTCGGCCCTCGCCGCCGGGCTGTCGATGGGTTTCTCGATGCTCGCCCGGGGTTTGCTCCATCGTCACCTGGAAGGCGTGCCCGGCGCCTTCCTGATCGAGAGCCTGGGCTACCCGTTCGGCTTCCTGGTGGTGATCCTGGCGCGCCAGCAGCTGTTCACCGAAAACACCATGACCGCGGTGTTGCCCCTGATGACCCATCCGACCCTGCGCAAGCTCGGCTCGCTGCTGCGATTGTGGTCGGTGGTGCTTGCAGGCAACCTGATCGGTACCGCGCTGTTCGCCTACGGCATCCTGCACATGCGGTTGTTCGACGAGGCCACGCAGACCGCTCTGCTGAGCGTCGGCACCGAGGTGATGGGCAACTCGCCCCTGCAGATGTTCACCAAGGGCATCGTGGCGGGCTGGCTGATCGCCACCATGGTGTGGCTGGTGCCGGCCGCTGAGCATGCCAGGATCACGGTGATCGTACTGACCACCTACCTGATCGCGCTGGGCGGCTTTACGCACATCATCGTCGGGTCGGTGGAAACGCTCTATCTGGTCTTCGACGACGGCCTGGGCTTCGGTGGTTTCGTCACACGCTTCGCGCTGCCGACCCTGGCCGGCAACATCGTCGGCGGCAGCTGCATCTTCGCCCTCATCAGCCATGCCCAGGTGCGCGGCGACCAGGCCGAGGAAGACGAAGCGCAAGATCCGGAGGGCGCACCCATCCGCCGCGAGCGATCCTGATCGCATGACCCGTGTATCCGACCCCCTGACCACCGCGCTGCGGCGGGTCGACTGGCCCTCCATCCATGCCACACTCGATACGGCGGGCCACGCCGAATTGCCTGCCCTGCTGCCGCCTGAGACATGCCGCGGGTTGGCTGCGCTCTATCCGCGGCGCGAACTCTTCCGCAGCCGGGTGGTGATGGCTCGGCACGGCTTTGGAAAGGGCGAATACCAGTATTTCCGCGATCCCTTGCCGGCAGCCGTCGCGGCGTTGCGTACCGCCATCTACCCTCGACTGGTGCCGCTGGCCAACCGATGGAACGAGGCAATGGGAATCGACGTGCGCTACCCGCCGGAACACGCGCACTTTCTCGCGCGCTGCCATGCGGCCGGCCAGGACCGGCCGACCCCCTTGCTGCTGCGCTATCAGGCCGGCGACTACAACTGCCTGCACCAGGACCTGTATGGCGAGCACGTCTTCCCACTACAGGTCGCGGTACTCCTGTCTGCGCCCGGCAGTGACTTCACCGGGGGCGAATTCGTGTTGACCGAACAGCGGCCGCGCATGCAGTCTCGGGCCGAGGTGGTATCGCTGTCGCAGGGCGATGCCGTGATCTTCGCCGTGCACCAGCGCCCCGTACAGGGCGTGCGCGGGAGCTATCGCGTGAACCTGCGTCACGGCGTCAGCCGGCTGCGTAGCGGATACCGCTTCACGCTCGGGGTCATCTTCCACGACGCCACCGGCTGAGCGTGCCCGCGCGAGGCCGGGCCGTCCGTCGCAGATCGGCTAGTGCGCTTCGCGACCGTACACCTGGCCGCCACCGCCGGCTCGGAACAAGGCTCCTTCCGGTGCTCTTGCCGGCACGTCGCGTTGCTGCCGATGCGCCTGCATGGCCGCCATTTTGTCACCCAGCGAGGGCAGCAATTTGGACACCGCGGTGTCCAGTTTGGCCATCGCGCCCACCGTAACGTCGCGACCACCTTCGGTCGCCGCCTCGAGAATCGCTTCAGCCACTCGGTGAGGATCGATCATCGGCGATGGAAGCTTCGGTTCCTCCGACATGTAATTGCGTGCATGCTGCGGGTAGGGCGTATCGACCGCCGTCGGCTGGATCAGCGTGATCGAGACCGGGGCCCCGTCCAACTCCTCCACCTCGACACGCAAGGCGTCGGTGAAGCCTTTCACCGCATGTTTGGATGCCGAGTACATGCCCTGGAACGGGATCACCGCGTCGGACACCTCGCTACCGATGTTGATCAGGGCACCGCCGCTCTCACGCAGGTGCGGCAAGGCGACCAGCGAGCCGTTGACCACGCCCCAGAAGTTGGTGTCGAACAGCCGGCGGCTGTCCGACTCGCTGACTTCGTCGAGCCTGCCATAGATCGCCACGCCCGCATCGTTCACCCATGTGTCGATCCGCCCGAAGCGCTTGACCGCTGCAGCGGCAAGCGCCTGCAGCTGGCCGCGCTCGCCCACGTCGGTGGGGACGGCAAGGGCCTCGCCGCCCGCTTCGCCGATCTGTGCCGCGATTGCCTCGAGCGTTTCGCCGCTTCGTGCAGCCAACACCAGCCTGGCGCCCTTCTCTGCGGCAAGAAGCGCCGTGCAAAGCCCGATCCCGCTGGAGGCGCCGGTGATGACCATGACCTGCTGGTCCAGGGGTTTCAATCGTGCGGCCATCGGAAGTGCCCTGCGTGACGGGTCGGTAGCGCATCACGTGAGCAGTTCAATCGCAGTGAACGATGGCTGCCCGGCGCCAGGCGGGCAGCCGCGGGGACTTCCCACGACCTGGCGCTCGGAATGCGGGAGCGGCAGGCCCATGCACCGATCATTCACGCGTCCGGGTTTCACATGGCGTGTCGATCCGCGATCGAGCAGGGAATCCCGTCGCGACAGACCGACACAAAGCGCCACGATCCACGGCTGCCAGCTCAGCAGGGCGGAGGCGGTCCAAGGTGAACTGAAACCAGACCTCGCCGGTCCGGCACTTGCCAGCGGGCGTGACCGCCACTACCCTCCCGCCGAACTTCGAGTGGTGCCCACTCCCACGGGCATCTGCACGCGACGAACCGGAGGGGTCCGGATCGGCGCGACCCGGCAGGCCACCGCCGGATGGAACGACCGCTTCCCACGCGGAACAATTCAAGCTGCAGCCGCAATCCAGCAGACCGTACCGGTCGCGATTCGCAGTGCGCGCGCAACTGATGACGCCGGCTCGACCAGCCGGTAGAACGCCACACTCCCGTGGCAAAGCGTCACGACTCTCGTTTCGGTCGCGACGATCAATCCAGGTGGTAACGGCCTGCCCGCCCGTCCACCGCAACGGCGCACGAGATGGAGGTTTCATCCCGCGCGTACAGCACGCTGGAGGCAGACAATGAAACTTTCCATGCTGTTGTGGCTGACGTCCGTACTGCCCCAGCCGATCGCCGACCAGGCCTGCCTGGCGACGACCGTGTATCTGGAGGCGCGCAGCGAATCGACGATCGGGCAGCTCGCTGTCGCGGAAGTCGCGTTGCGCCGCCGCGAACGCGGCCGCTGGGGCGATACCGTCTGCAAGGTGGTGGCCGCGCCACACCAGTTCGCCATCACGGCGACGCCCGGCTCCTATGACATCGCGAACTTCAAGGCCTTCACCAAGGCCTGGAAGATCGCCGGCTACTCGATGGACAACTGGGCCCTGCCGCTTGCTCAGCGCCAGCTGCTCGTGCCACACGCGGACCATTTCGCCACCGTCGCGATCGCCCCCGCCTGGTCGCTCAACCACACCAGCACCACCATCGGCGAGCACCGGTTCTACGCAGTCAACTGAACACGTCCTTTCCGGCAGCAGAAGGCCCTCCGAAGAGGGCCTTTTTTTTGGACATCTATACGCCTGGACGGCTACATCGCGTAAACGTGGTCACCGCGGATCTGTGCGTAGTCGCCGACCCGCAGGCCGGGATCCTCCTTCTGGGTCACGGTGGCGTACTGACCATTGTCCAGCCGCAGCGTCACCCGCCAGGCCAGCTGCTGTCCGCTACCCGAGCGCTTGCCGACTTCATGGCCAACGACGCCGCCGGCAACCGCACCGGCCACCGTGGCAGCCTGCTTCCCCTTGCCTCCGCCGACCTGATGGCCCAGCACGCCTCCGGCGACGGCGCCGATCACGGCACCGAGGGTGGCGTGATTGTCACCCTCGATGGGGACCTGTTGCACGTCCTGCACCACGCCACAGTTTTCACAGCGCGAGCTTCCGTAGCCGGAGGTCTGGGAGCCGCGGTTGTTGTAGCCACCGTTGTCGTACGGGCCCGTGGCGCAGCCACCGAGGACGAGACTGCCTGCCAGTGCGGCGGCCAGCACGAAGTTGCGATTGCGATCGAACATCATGGCGCGACTCCTCGGTGTGGGGGGATTCAATCATCGCGCCCGGTCCGTCCATGGACCGCATAGGTTGTGTCAGCTTGTCAGTGCGCGTCCGAAACAGCGACAACGCCTTCCTGCACCTGGACCCGGTCACCCGGGTCGTGGTCCATCCGCACGGTACGGGTGACCCCGTTGTATTCGTAGCGGACGTTGTAACCGACCACCTTGGTGCTGGTGTCATTGACCGTTTCGCACTTGCGCTCGGTCGTGGTGGTGACGTTGGGATGCTGCCGGTTCTGCTGGATCTTCTTGCCGGCGTAGCCACCTGCAACGGCACCGGCCACGGTAGCCAGGGTCTTGCCCTTGCCGCCGCCGACCTGATGGCCGAGCAGACCACCCGCGACCGCGCCGATCGCCGTGCCGGCGATCTGGTGCTGGTCCTTCGGTGCCTCACTGTGGGAAACCACCTCGTCGTGGCATACCTGACGCGGGTTGTTCACCGTCTTGCGTACCGGATCGACGCTGACCACACGCGCGTACTTGGCGCCATTGTCCGCGGCCGTGGCGGTGGACGTGGCGTTGGCCACGCCGGCGTCGGCGCTGGCGTTGCGGTTGCAAGCCGAAATGCCCATCGCGAGCGCTGCCGCGATTCCCACCTGAAGCGCGTTGACCATCAACCTTTTCATGACTTGCCTCTCCTTCGTTTCATGCGGCGCGGCGGGCGCGCCATGCGGCCACCATTCACCTGCACAACCATTGAACCTTCGCCATACTGAATCCGGCCTAGACATTCCTCCGTATGCGCAATCCAGATGACTAACGCGTGACGAAGCACTCACATCCGCCTGCCTCCCTGCCGCCCCCCTGGCTGGTCGACAGCCACGTACACATCGATGATGCGAGCTTCGATGGCGACCGCGCGAGCGTGCTCGCATGCGCCGCCGAGGCCGGCGTGCGGCTGATGGTCGTGCCCGGCATCGACGCGGCAAGTTGGCCGCGCATCCATGCGCTGTGCCAACGCCATGCCGGGCTCTATCCGGCTTACGGCCTGCACCCGCTGTTCCTCGCGCAGCACCGGCCCGATCACCTGCAACTCCTGCGCACCCGCCTCGGCGACGGGAGCGCGGTAGCCCTGGGCGAGATCGGACTGGACTTCTACGTCGAAGCACTCGACCGTGACCTGCAGCAATACTATTTCGAAGCACAACTGGCCATGGCGCAGGACTTCGAATTGCCGGTAATCGTGCACGCCCGCCGCGCAGTCGAGGAAGTCGTGCTGGCTCTGCGCCGCTTCCCCGGCTTGCGTGGCGTCGTGCACAGTTTCGCCGGGAGCGCGCAGCAGGCCGCCCAGCTCTATGAGATGGGTTTCATGCTCGGCATCGGCGGGCCGGTCACCTACCCCCGTGCCAGGCGGCTGCGCCGGCTGGTCGCCGACATGCCGATCGACTTCCTGCTGCTGGAAACCGATGCGCCCGACCAGCCCAATGCCGGTCACCAGGGGACACGCAACGAGCCGGTACGCATGCTCGAGACGCTGCAGGCCATCGCCGAACTTCGCGACGAGTCCCCCGACCTCATCGCCAGGGCCACCACGGCAAATGCCTGCCGCCTGTTCGGCCTCCGGGTCTCTGAGCGGACATAAAGACGGAATCTGCGGCACCCGCCATCCGTGATCGAGCGGGTGTCACCCAGGTGCGCCCCTCACCCGGCCCTTGGCACTTGTCCGCTCGATGCGGCCGCGCTATTTTAGTTCACTGGTGAAATATGAGCCGGTGAAATGGCACGCCTGGGCGATTGCATCACGATGATGGACGAGGGGATCGGGCGTGTCGGCCAGATCCTCCCCGACATGCCCGAGGCCGAAGCCCGCCTCACCCGGCTGCTGCTGATGGTCGGGCGCAGCTTCGACGAGACCATCGAGCAGGCGCTCAAGCCGAACAGCATCAACCACAGCGACTTCCTCACGCTGATGATCCTGTACAGCCGGCCGGACGGGAGCTCCACCCCGGGCGAGCTGTGCGAGTACACCTCGCAGGGCGCCACCAACATGACCCGCATCGCCAATGCACTGGTCAAGCGCGGACTGATTACCCGGGGAGCCAGCGAAGAGGACCGCCGCCGCGTGGTCATCCGCATCACCCCGTCCGGCCGGCGCTTCGTACAGAAGCTGTTGCCACCGCTGTTTCCCCGCGTGAGTGCGGCATTCACCGGCTTCAGCGACGCCGAGAAGCGCAGTTTCAGCCGTCTGCTGCGCAAGCTCGCCGACAATCTCGACCATCTGGACGAGGCCTCCCCGAAGGATGCTCCATGAAACCTGCCCTGCTCCGCCTCCGCACCACGCTGGCCGCGGCAACCGCGCTTGCGCTGGTCGCTTGCGCCTCGGCGCCAGCCAAGCTTTCGTCCCCGCGACTTAGCGACGATGTCCCGCTCGCCGGGGTGGCAGTCGGCACGCGCGCCGGCTGGCCCGACACAGAGTGGTGGCGTGCCTACGACGATCCGCAACTGGACGCACTGATGGACCGCGCTTTGCGCGAGGCGCCGGACCTGGCGTTGGCCCGAAGCCGCGTGCAGAGCGCCGAGCAGTCCGCCCGCCTGGCCGCCGCGCAGATGGGGCTGACGGTCGACGGCAACGTCCAGTACTCACGCCAGCGCATGAGCGAGCACGGCCTGATACCTTCCCGGTTCCTCGGCTTCACCTGGTACAGCCAGGCCGATCTCGGCGTGCAGCTGAAGTACGACTTCGACTGGTGGGGGAAGAAGCGGGCGACGGTCGAGGCGGCACTGGACCAGGCCCACGCCGCCGAGGCCCGGCGCAGCGCGGCCGCCCTGGCGCTCCAGTACGCGGTCGCCAGTACCTATTTCGGCTGGCAGGCCGATCGGGCCCGACTGGCGCTGGCCGACCACGCGCTGGCCGCCGCCAGGCAATTGCTGCACATCGCGCAGCTACGCGTGCACCAGGGTGTGGACCTGGCGGACACTGCCGAGCAGGCGCAGGCGCAACTGGCGCAGCTCGAGCAGATGCGCACCGCCATCGAGGGCTCGGCCAAGATCCGCCGCGTCGTCCTGGCCTCGTTGCTCGGCGTGGCGCCCGCCGGGCTGCCCGAACTCGAGACGCGCCCGCTACCCACTGTCGCGTCCGGCCTCCCGCAAAACGCCAGCCTGGACCTGGTCGCCCGTCGCCCGGACATCGCCGCCAGCCGCTGGCAGGTCGAGGCAGCGCTCAAGCAGACCGACGTGGCGCGTGCGCAGTTCTTTCCGGACCTGAGCCTCACCGCCCTGGCAGGGCTTTCCAGCATCGACATGGGCAAGCTGCTGACGTCTGGCAGCCGGGTCTTCGCGGTGACTCCGGCGCTGCACCTGCCGATCTTCGAAGGCGGCGCCCTGGAAGCCAATTACGGCCTCAGCCGCGCACAGCTGGACAGTGCCGTGGCGCAATACCGCAGCACGGTGCTGGCGGCGGCTCGCGACGTCGCGACCCAGGCGCTTGGCGCCGAGCAGCTGGCCGCACAACGTGAACAACAACGCGCCCGGCTCGCCGCCGACCAGCGCCTGCTTGCCCATGCACAGGCACGCCTGCGCCGGGGCGTGCGCGACGCCCGCGAAAGCCTTGCCGCCGAGCTCGAGCTTCTGCAACAGCGCGATGCTGCCACCCAGCTTCACGCGCAGGCGCTGGCCACGGACCTGGCGCTGATCAAGGCGCTTGGCGGCGGCTACCGCAACGACTCCCGTTCCGAAACCTCATCCACCTCCCCTGCTCCCGGAGCCCAGCATGAGCCCCACTGAAGCCGACAAGCGAGCCGACAACGACAGCGGCCTGGCCGCCAAGAACCCGGCCAAGCGTCGCCGCGCGCTGTTGATCGTAGCCGCGGTGTTCATCCTGATCGCGCTCATCTGGCTGCTGCTGTGGCTGTTCGTGTTCTCTCATCGCGAGAAGACCGACAACGCCTACGTGGGTGGCAATCAGGTAACCATTTCCGCGCAGGTGCCGGGTACCGTCGTCGCGATCATGGCCGACGACACCCAGCGCGTGGAGGCCGGCCAGGTGCTGGTCAAGCTCGACCCGACCGACGCCCAGGTGCGCCTGGCGCAGGCGCGCAGTGCGCTGGCGCAGGCGGTGCGTGGCGTGCGCCAGCAGACCAGCTCCGCCAGCGGCGCCGATGCCCAGGTCACCGCGCGCAAGCTGGAACTGGACAAGCTCGAGGCCGATCTCAGGCGCCATCTGCCGCTGCTGGCCGCGCATGCCGAGTCGCCGGAGATCGTGCAGCACCTGCGCGATGGCGTGGCGCAGGCACGCGCCGGACTGGAGGCGGCCAAGGCGCAGGCCGCGGCGGCCCATGCCGCCATCGAGGGCACGGACGTCGCCGGGAACCCGGCCGTGCTGCAGGCACGAGCCAACTTCCGCGCTGCCTGGATCGCCGCCCAGCGCAACGCCATCCTCGCGCCGGTGGCCGGCTATGTGGCCCAACGCAGCGTGCAGCTCGGCAACAGCATCGCGCCCGGCCAGCAGCTGATGACCGTGGTACCGCTGCACGACCTCTGGATCGACGCCAACTTCAAGGAGGGCCAGCTGCAACACATCCGTATCGGCCAGCCCGCCACCGTCGAGGCGGACATCTATGGCGGTGACGTCGAATACCACGGCAAGGTGGTCGGCCTGGGGGCGGGGACCGGCAGTGCTTTCTCGCTGCTGCCGGCGCAGAACGCCACCGGCAACTGGATCAAGGTGGTGCAGCGCGTGCCCGTGCGCATCGCGCTGGACAACAGGGAGCTGGACAAGCACCCGCTGCGCGTGGGCCTGTCGACCACGGTGACCGTGGACATCAGTAACGATCGCGG
>NZ_DASSES010000111.1:0-26963 GCF_035695185.1 Frateuria sp. | reverse complement strand
GCCCGGTCGCGGTGGCACCCTGTGGCGGGTGGCACGCACCGCGCACGGCTGGGGCGCACCGCAGCGGCTGCCCGACATGGTCAACGCCGGCACGTCGGTGTACGCGCCCGCGGTGGCGGCGGACGGCAGCGTGTATTTCATGCAGCCGGACCCGCAGACCCGCCACTTCCGGCTCTATCTCAGCCGGTTCGCCGATCACCGCTATCAGGCGCCGCGCGCGCTGCCCTTCAGCACCGGGCGGCTGGCCGACTACGACCCGGCGGTCGCGCCGGACCAGTCCTTCATCGTGTTCAGCTCCGACCGGCCGCCTTCGACCGATACGAGCAGTGCGATCTTCATCGCCTTCGCCCGCGCCGGCGGCGGCTGGAGCACGCCGGTGCCGCTGGGGCCGTCGGGCACCGAGTCGCGGCTGAGCCCGGACCGGACCACGCTGTACTACAGCGGCGCCGACAAGCGTATCCATCGTTTCGCCCTCGCCGACTGGCTCGATCGCCACCCGCACAGGCCATGAGGCACCTTCCGCAGGCCGGTGGCAGGCGGCACACTCGCAGGCCTGGTCCTGGCGGGAGTGCCGCGATGGAAGCCGTCCATGAACACGCGGGACCCGCCGCTGTCTCCGCTGCGCCATGGCAACGCCCTGCGCTGGCGTTCGCCGGCTGGACGCTGCTGGCGCTGTCCTATGCGCTGAGCGGCGGCCTGTCCTCGATCAGCGAAGGCTACCCGCCGGCATGGGGACGCGCGCTGGCGTGGAACCTGGCCAACTTCTGGCTGTGGATGGCGCTGGTGCCGCTGGTGGGCTGGCTGGGCCGCCGCGGCGCCGGCGCGGGCTGGCGGCGCTTCGTCGCCGTGCACGTGCCGGCCAGCCTGGGCGTGGCGCTGGCGCAGCTGCTGGTGCACCTGGTCGTGTTCTGGTTGCTGTGCGGTCCCGGCCGCATGCCGGTGCACACGCTCGGCCAGTACGTGCGCATGGAATTCGCCTACAGCTACCACCTGGCCGTGCTCACCTACTGGATCGTGCTGGTGGTGCTGCTCGGCATGGATTCGCGCCGTCGCCTGCGCGACGAGCGCCTGCGCAGCGCGCAGCTGGAAGGCCAGCTCGCGCAGTCGCAGCTGCAGGCGCTGCGCATGCAGCTGCAGCCGCATTTCCTGTTCAACACCTTGAACGCCATTTCCGCGCTGGCGCTGGCCAACCCGATCCAGGCGCGGCTGATGATCGCGCGGCTGAGCGACCTGCTGCGCCTGACGCTGGAGGAATACCACGCGGTCGAAGTGCCGCTGTCGCGCGAGATCGAGTTCCTGCGCTGCTACCTGGCGATCCAGCAGGTGCGGTTCCAGGATCGCCTGAGCACGCAGCTGGACGTGGACGCCGACACCCTGCACGCCGCCGTGCCGAGCATGATCCTGCAACCGCTGGTGGAGAACGCGCTGCGTCACGGGCTGCTCGCCAAGGCCGAACCCGGCCGCCTGCACGTGGCCAGCCGCCGCGACGGCGATGCGCTGCACCTGCGCGTGGACGACGACGGCCTGGGGCTGCCGGCGGGCGGGCCGGCCGAAGGGCTGGGCCTGGGCAACACGCGCGCGCGCCTGCGCGTGCTGTTCGGCGCCTCGGCCAGCCTGGCCCTGGAAAGCAAGGCCGATGGCGGCACGCGGGTGGAACTGCGCCTGCCCTTCCGCGAGCACGTGGCATGAACGGCCCACCGATCCGCACGCTGCTGGTCGACGACGAGGTGCTGGCGCGGCTCGCGCTGCGCCAGGCGCTGGCGGCGCACGCGGACTTCGAGGTCGTGGGCGAGTGCGGGCATGCCGCCGAGGCGCTGCAGGCAGTCGAGGCGCTCTCGCCGGACCTGATGTTCCTGGACATCCGCATGCCCGGCATGGACGGCTTCAAGCTGTTGCACCAGCTCGCGCCCGACACGCTACCGATGGTGGTGTTCGCCACCGCTTACGGCCAGCACGCATTGCGTGCGTTCGACGCGCACGCGCTCGACTACGTGCTCAAGCCGATCGACCAGGCCCGCTTCGACCAGGCGCTCGCGCGGGTGCGCGAGCACTGGCACGGCCTGCGCGCCCGCGCGCGGGGGCCGGCGTTGCCCCCGGCGACGCAGCCGCTGCAGCGGATCAGCGTGCGCGTGGACGAGCACATCCGGGTCATCGCCACCGAGGCCATCGACTGGATCGAAGCGGACGGCAACTACGTGCACATCCACGTCGGCAAGCAGGCCTACCTGCACCGCGAGACACTGGCGCACCTGCTCGCCACGCTCGATCCGGCGCGCTTCCTGCGCATCCACCGCGGCACGCTGGTGAACGTGGAGCGCATCCGCGAGGTGCACCCCTTGTTCAAGGGCAGCGCCGAGGTGGTGCTGCACGACGGCACCCGGCTGGACCTCAGCCGACGCTTCCGCGCGCATGCGTGGCGGGCGCTGGGGATGAGCTGAGGGCAAGCCCCGCTCACCCCGAGCGCAGCGGAGCGGCATCGAGGGACCCCGCCGCAGCCGGGACATCGTCCCTGGAGTCCGCCCCCTGCGGCCTGCGCTCGGGACGAACGGTGTCGCGAGCGTTTCACCCCCTCCCCCGGGCTCGTCGCAGGTGCCGCCCGGCCCGCGGTCGCGACCGCTCGTCACAAATCCAAGGCCCCGCGCGCGCCCGGCGCGCGAGGCTGACGGCCTTTTCCGCAAGGACGGCCGCATGACCCGATACCGCATCGCCCTGGCCCTGACGCTCGCGCTCGCCGGTGCCGCCCGCGCGGCGGACACCGCGCAACCGGAGATCTTCGCACCCGGCACGATCTCCGGCCCGGCGGGCGTGGACTGCCTGACCTTCGCGCCCGATGGCGCCACCGTCTACTTCGACCAGCAGGCCGGTCGCAGCGGCTTCATCATGGAGGCGCACCGCACCGCCACCGGCTGGTCGACCCCGCGGATCGCGTCCTTCTCCGGCCAGTGGCTCGACCACGACCCGGCGATGGCGCCGGACGGTACGTTCCTGGTGTTCACCTCGAACCGGCCCGACCGCGCCGGCGGCGCGCCGCTGCACGGCGGCCACCTGTGGCGGGTCGACCGCCACGGCGCGGGCTGGGGCGCGCCGGTGCGCCTGCCCGATACGGTCAACGACGGCCCGGCCATCTACGCACCCAGCGTGGCGGCCAACGGCGACGTCATCTACCAGCGGCGCGACGAGCCCGAACACGAGTTCCACCTCTATCGGACCGCCTGGCGCGACGGTCGCTACCAGCCGCCGCAGCGGCTGGCGCTGGGCGATCGGCGCGCGCACGAGCTCGATCCGGCGATCGCGCCGGACGGCTCGTTCCTGGTGTTCGACGCCAACTACGCCGGCAAGGACCTGCCCGACCATCTGTACATCGCCTTCCGCGACGGCGAGGGCTGGAGCCCCCCGCTCGACCTCGGCGAGGCGGTGGACCGCTACGATCCGTGGGGCTCGCACCTCGGTCCCGACGGCAAGACGCTGTACTTCACCAGCAACCACACGTCGCCGGCGGGCTACCCGCGCACGCCGGCGCAGGCCCGCGCGGACCTCGCGCGCATGCGTGCGTGGGACAACGGCAACAACCACATCTGGCGCCTCTCGCTGGCGCCGTGGCTGGCCGCGCACCGCGCACACCGACAGTCCGCCGGCTGATCCACGCAAGGAGCCTCCATGTCCGCTCGAAAGCTCATCGCCCTTGCCGCCTGCGTCGCGGCGGTGTCGGCCCTGCCGTGGATGGTGCGCGCGGCGCCCGCCGCCGCACTGCTCGGCCCCGGTGTGATCTCCACCGGCCTGCAGGAGACTACCGCGGCGTTCGCGCCGGACGGCGACACCGTCTATTTCCTGCGCTCGGATTTGTCCGAGAAGGACGACACCATCGTCTACGCACAGCGCCGCGACGGCCGCTGGTCCACGCCGCAGGTGGCCACGTTCTCCGGCCGCTGGCACGACTCCGAACCGACCTTCTCGCCGGACGGCCGACGGCTGTACTTCGTGTCCAACCGTCCGCTGCGACCAGGCGGCGCCCCGCTGGTGGCCGAGGTGGCCGGCCACCGGTTCGCCGGCACCAACCTCTGGTACGTCGAGCGCCAGGCCGACGGCCGCTGGAGCGCGCCGGTGCACGTCGAGGGCGCGCTCAACGACGGCGCGCAGATCTACAACCCATCGGTGGCCGCCAACGGCGACATCTACTTCTCCGCGCACCGCGTCGACTCCGGCAAGGCCTACCAGATCTACGTGGCGAGGCGCACCGCGCACGGCTATGCCGCGCCCGAGCGCGTCGCGCTGGGCGATCTTGCGCACAACCGCATGGACCCGGCCATCGATCCACGGCAACGCTTCCTGCTGTTCGCCGGCGACGAGGGCGATGCGCTGGGCCGTGCCGACATCTACATCGCCTTCCGCCAGCCCGACGGCCGCTGGGGCAGGCCCGAGCACCTGGGCGGCGAGGTCAACAGCGAGGCGCTGGAGAACGCGCCCACGCTGGGCCGCCGGTTCGGCGAACTGTACGTCTCGAGCAACCGGCAGCCGGCCGTGGCTTTCCCGAAGCCGCGCGATGACGCCCGCTCGCTGCAGCAGCGCCTGTCAGGACCGCTCAACGGCTCGCGCAACCTCTGGCGCGTGGACATCGCCGGCGTGCTGCGTGCGCACGGGATCGCGCCGTGAACCACGCTGGCCCCATCCACCGGACCCGCTTCCTGCCGGCGTTGCTGGCGCTCCTGGCGCTGCCCGCCACGGGCGGCGCCACCACGCCCACCGCCGCGGCGCTGACGCCGGCGCTGCGTGCCGGCGACAGCTTCGGCAACGTGTTCTCGCGCACCATCGCTATCCAGGTGCCCGGTTTCGACGAGGCCGTGCGCCGCATCAGCGGCACCGCCACCTATCGGGTGATCGACCTCGCCGCGCACCCGCCGCAGCTGCGCATCGACTACCACTACGACGGGCGGCCGGCCGGCGGCGGCGCGGTGGCCTTGCCCGACGGCGGCGCGACCAGCTGCTTCGACGGCAAGTGCGTGCCCAACACCGACGCCAGCGGACTGGCCTACAACCCGCGGCTGTGGGGGCGGCCGCCGGCCACCCTGCGGGTGGGCCAGCGCTGGACGGTGGCGATCGACGCGCCGTGGGAGCTCGGCCCGGCCGGCCGGCAGACGGTGACCGTGCTGGCCGTCGATCCGGCCAGCCATACCGTGTCGCTGGAACGCGAGGGCAGCGGCAACGGACCCTGGCTGGGCGATGCGCCACAACTGACGCTGACCCGCGGCGACCGCTCCTATGTGGTGACACGGCAGGCCGGGCGCGCGCACTGGCTCGGGCGCGCCACTTTCCGCGACGGTATCTTGATCAGCGATGAGTTGATGAGCGTACGGCCGGTCGTGCTCAGCTCGACGCAGCTTGGCCGCATCGAAGGCGTCGAGCGCCAGTACATCCTGCTCAACGCCACTCCCCGCGAGGCCGCGCGCTGATGCCTGCCGCCGTCACCGCCCGCGCCGCCGGCATCTGCCTGGCCGCCGCATTGCTCTTCGCCGCCGCCGCGCAGGCCGGGACGCCGGCTGGCGCCACGCCGCGGCCGGTCACGCTGGGCGGCATCCTGCATGCCGACAGCGACGACACGCTGGCCTTCACCCCGGACGGCGCCACCGTGTTCTTCGATCGCAGCGAAGGCACGCACAAGACCATCCTGGTGTCGCATCGCGTCGGCGGCCATTGGACGGCGCCGCGGGTCGCGGGGTTTTCCGGCCACTGGTTCGACCAGGATCCGCTGGTGGCGCCGGACGGCAGCTACCTGCTGTTCGATTCCGATCGACCGGTACGGCCGGGCGGGCAGCCGCTGGTGCAGGACTACTTCGCCGGCGGCCGCGCGCCCGGCTCCAACCTCTGGCGGGTCGATCGCCGGGGCGACGGCTGGGGCGAACCGGTCTGGCTCGGGCCGGTGATCAATGACGACGCATTCATCGACTTCGCCAGCCTGGCTGCCGACGGTACGCTCTATTTCATGCGCTTCGATCCGAAGGCCCGGGTCATGCACACCTGGCGCTCGCGCTACCGCGGGGGCCGCTACGTCGCGCCCGAGCGGGCCGGCCTGGGCGATCCGCAGGTCTCGACGCACGACCCGGCCGTGGCGCCGGACGAATCGTTCATCGTGTTCGACTACGGCAAGGTCGAGGGCGGCCTCGGCCGCCTCTGCCTGGCCTTCCGCGAAGGCGGCCGCTGGAGCCGCCCGATCGACCTGGGCGAGGCGATCAACCGTGACCGGCCCTGGGGCGCCCACCTCGCGCCCGACGGGCACACGGTCTACGTCACCGGCCAATCGGGCATCCGTCGCTTCTCGCTGCAGCCGTGGCTGCAGCGGCACGGCACCGGACCGGGTGATGCCGGCTCAGCGCTGCACCATCACCGCGAACCAGCCCCAGCCGCGCACGCGTTCGGTGATCAGCTTGGCGCTGGTGAGCATCGGCACCGCCAGCAGCGCACCGGGGATGCCCCACAGCCAGCCCCACACCAGCAGCCAGATCAGGATCGCGATGGGTGATAAACGCATCCGGTGGCCCTGGATCATCGGCGTGATCAGGTTGCCCTCGATCGCAGTCATGCCGGCGAAGGTCAGCGCCGGCAGCAGCGCGGTGCCGAGGTCGTGCGAGTGGATCATGCCGACCAACCCCAGCACGATCGTGGTGGTGATCGCGCCGACGTAGGGAATGAAGTTGGCGGTCATCGCCACCGCGCCCCACAGCAGCGGATCGGGCATGTGGTACAGCCACAGCATCAGCGTAGTCAGTGCGCCGAGACTGGCGTTGATCAGCAGCGCGGTGAGCAGGTAGCGCGACACCTCGATCTGGATGCTGCGCACGATCTCCACCGCGTGCCGCTTGTACGCGAACCCGGGCGAGATCTCGACCAGCCGTCGCAGCAGCGAATCGCCGTAGACCAGGAAGAAGAACACCAGCAGCACCACGGTCAGCACCGCGGCCAGCACCTTGGGTGCGGTCGACACCACGTCCCAGGCGGAGATCGCCATGGTCGACGGTTGCGACGGCGCCGCGCGCAGCGGGCCGCCGACCAGCGACTGGGTGGCGCGGTTGGCCGCCTCCAGCGGCTTGGTGACGCTGCGCAGCTTGGGCACGAAGCTGCGGATCGCCGCCGGTGCGCCGTGGAACCAGCCCAGCGCCGGCTGCGCCAGCGCGCCGACGCCCGCGCCCAGGCCGGTCAGCAGGGCGAGCACCAGCACGCTGGCGGTGAACCAGCGCGGCAGCCGGTGGCGCGCCCCGGACGCCACGATCGGATTGAGTGCCAGCCCGATGAACGCGGCCAGCACCAGGGGAATCAGCAGTACGCGGGCGACCGTGACGGTGTACAGCAGCGCGAGCACCAGCAGCGCGTTGAGTACCACCCGCACCGCCAGCAGGTGCCGGCGCAGGCTGCGCGCGAAGCGCAGCTGCGGCGAGCCGGCGACCGGCGACCGCACACTCGCCGCCGCGTCGACCGCAGCCGGCGCGGTCGTCGGGTCGGGGCCGTTCATGCGTCCTCGGCGGCGCTCTGCGCGGCGGTGTGCGCGGCCAGGAAGCTGGCGCCGATGGTGGTGGCCTCGCTCATCAGCGTCCCGATCAGATGGCCCATGCCGGGCAGGTGCAGCGGCTTGGCGTCGGAACGCCCGAGCAGGAAGCCGCCCGCGGCGGCGGCACCCAGGACCACGAACGGATGCCGCTCGCCCCGCGCCAGCAGTGCCGAGGCCGGCAGCGCCACCGCATGGCGCGCCTCGCGCATCCGCCGCTGCGCGTCGCGTACCCGCGCGTGCTCGCCGAACATGCTCATGCCGCGTCCTCCCGTTCCAGCCGGCGGGCCCGTGCCCGCGTTTCGCGCATCATCGCACCCCACTCGGTGCGCGTGGCAGGAAGGCTCATCCAGTGCATGCAGCGCCTGAAAAACAGGATGGCCGCCAGCATGAACACCAGTTGCAGCACGGCCAGGGCGACCAGCGCCCAGACCCAGGAGGCGAACCACTTGGCCAGCAGCACGCCGACCAGCGCCAGCAGGGTCAGCCCGAGGCCCACGCCGGCCACGGTCGCGGCCAGCCCCGCCAGCAGCATCCATGAGAGCGCGCTGCGCGCCAGCCCGACCTCGGCCGAGAGCAGCTCCAGCTGCGCGCCGAACAGCTCCTTGATGGCGCGGCCCAGCCCGGCCAGTTCGGCAAGCACGCCGGACGGCGGCGCCGCCGGGGCGGCGCCGTCGTCGGTGGTCACATGTTCGGCCTCTGGCATCCCTGGCACTCGTCGGCGTCGGGTCAGCGGCGCAGGATCCGGCCCAGCAGCCAGCCGGCGCCCACGGCGATGGCAATCGACTGCATCGGCTTCTCGCGCACGTAGTCGCGCGCCTGCGCCATCCAGGCGTCGGCCTTGTCCATGGTGTCGTCACGCAGCTGGCGGCCACGCTCGCTCAGGTCCGCGGCCTTGTCGCTGGCACGGTGGGCGGCATCGGCGGTCCGGTCGGTCGCGTGATGGACGCCCGCCTCGACCCGGTCGGCGGTGGCGTTGACCGCCTGCTTGGTCCGGGTCACGGCCTCGGTAGTGGCCTGCTTGACGCGTTCGGCGCCCTGGTCGATACGCGAATGCGCCTTCGCGGTGTCCAGCGGCTCGGTCGCGTGCGGGTCGGCCATGGCCGGGTTGGGCGCCGCGGGATTCAGGCCGGGGTCGCGCGGGGTGGAGGAGCTCTGGATCGGATTGGTCATGGCGTTCTCCCGGTGGATGGTGACGGCTCCGCCGCCTCAGCTGGCGCGACGGAAGAAGGCGATGATCGCCAGAATCAGGAAGATGACGAACAGGATCTTCGCGATGCCCGCGGCCGCGCCGGCGATGCCGCCGAAACCGAGAATGGCGGCAATGATGGCGATGACCAGAAAGACGATGGCGTAATGCAGCATGACGGCTTCCTCATGGGTGAGAGACGATCCCCTTTCGCGGGGCCGGCCTGGCGGGCCCGACGCAGGCCATTCATCCACAGGGGCTGCCATCTGCATGTGAAGAGGCGCGTGCCAGTGCGCCCTCCATTCACTTCGCGTCCGGGTTGATCGCGTAGGTACCGGTCAGCGTGGCGGTGGCCAGCACGTGGCCGTCCATCGCCTGGCGCAGCTGGTCGAGCCCGAAGCCGGGCGCAAGGCCGAGGCTGGGAACGTCCAGCGCGTGCAGTTCGAAGCGGTAGCGATGCACGCGCGCATCGTTCCAGGGCGGGCACGGGCCGTCGTAGCCGAGGAAGGTCCCGGCCATGTCCGGATCGGAGGCAAACCAGCCGCTGTAGTCGTTCTCGCCCTGATGGCTGCCGGGCGGGCCGGCCGGCGCGCGCTTGCCGTGCGGCGTGACACCGTCGCAGCACGCGCCGTTGCCGAGCTCCCCGCACTCGGCTGGGATGTCGGCCATCAGCCAGTGCACAAAGTCGGTGCGCGGCAGCTCGCGGCTGACCGTGCGGCCTTCCTGGTTGACGTCGTCGCCGCGGCTGGGCGCGTCGCCATCGATGCAGGTCAGCACGAACGACCGCGTACCCGGTGGCGCATCGCGCCAGGCCAGGTGCGGATTGCGGTTGTCGGACAAGGCGATCGGGTCGCCCGGCTTGCCGAACGCGCACTCGCGCGGGATCGGCTGGCCGTCCTGGAAATCGTTGCTGCGAAGTTGCATGGGTTTCTCCTTCGGCGTCCAAGGGTGGCGCCCCTCCCTGGCCGGGAGCGGGCGCAAGGCGTCAGCGCCCGTAGGTCACGCGATACACCGCCCCGGCCGTGTCATCGCTCACCAGCAGGCTGCCGTCAGGCAAGGGTTGCACGTCCACCGGACGGCCCCACGCCTGCTCGTTCTGCTCGAACCCGGTGATGAAGGGCTCGTAGGACGCGACCTTGCCGCCGTCCAGCCGCACGGCCATGACGCGGTAGCCGGACTTCTTCGTGCGGTTCCACGAGCCGTGTTCGGCGACGAAGATGGCGCCGTGGTAGCGCGCGGGAAACTGCTTGCCGGTGTAGAAGCGCAGGCCCAGCGAGGCCACGTGCGCGCCCAGCTTGAGCACCGGCGGCGCGTAGTCCCTGCAGGTATGGCCCTTGCCGAATTCCGGGTCGACGATGTCGCCCTGGTGGCAGTACGGATAGCCGAAATGCTGGCCGACGTGGTCGAGGCGATCGAGCTCGTCGCTGGGCACGTCGTCGCCGAGCAGGTCACGGCCGTTGTCGGTGAACCACAACTTGCCGGTGGACGGCTGCCAGTCGAAGCCGACCGTGTTGCGGATCCCGTAGGCGACGTCGGTGAGGCCGGTGCCGTCCGGATTCATGCGGGTCAGCTTGGCGTAGGCCTTGTCCCTGTCGCACAGATTGCACGGCGCGCCGATCGGCACGTACAGCTTGTCGTCCGGGCCGAAGGCGATGAACTTCCAGCCGTGGTGCGTCTCGGTCGGGAACTTGCCGTAGACCAGTTCGGGCTTGGGCGGGTCGTCCAGGTGGTCCTCGATGTCGCGCAGCACCAGGATGCGGCTGACCGCCGACACGTACAGGTCGCCCTGGTGGAAGGCGACGCCGACCGGCAGCTGCAGGCCGCTGGCGACCACGCGCACCTTCTCCGCGCGGCCATCGTGGTCGGCATCGGTCAGTGCATAGACCTTGCCGGCGTCCATCGAGCCGACGAACACGGTGCCCTTCGCGCCCAGGGCCAGCTCGCGCGCCTGCGGCACCTGATCGGAGTAGACGGCGATGTGGAAGCCCCTGGGCAGGATCAGCCTGTCCACTGACGGCGCGGCCCAGGCGGGCGCGGCGGACAATGCGAGCAGCAGGACGAACGGCAGTCGCATGACGGCTCTCCTTGCGGCGGAACCGCCAGCGTAGCGCCGGAGCCGTGAAGCCGGGAAGGACGAGGCCGCTGCTGCTACCGTACGCGCATCACGAGGGGGATGCATGAGCGAACTGGACGACCTGGCCACCCTGGTCCGCGCGGCCACGCCGTTGCTGGTGATCGAGACCGTCGACGAACAGCGGGTGATCGAGTGCTTCCGCCACGTCATCGCCCGGTCGCTGCGACCGCTGTGGCGCTGGACGCTGACCGAGGGCCTGGGCCGGCTGGACTTCGCGCAGCCGGGCGACCCGGTGGCGCCGGACGCCGGCGCCACGCTCGATGCCATTCGCGCCGCCGCCGAGCGCGGCGTCTACCTGTTGTTCGATTTCCACCCGTTCCTGCGCTACGCCATGAGCCTGCGCCAGATGCGCGAAATCGTGCAGCGGCAGAGGAGCGCGGCACACACCCTGGTACTGGTCGGCGCGAAGATCGCATTGCCCGAGGAGCTCGAAGCCCTGGCCACGCGCGTGCCGCTGGCGCTGCCGGACCTGAAGGAACTGGCCGGCATCCTGCGCGGCGAGGCGGCCGCCTGGCAGCGTGAGCAGGGCCGCCGCCTGGAGGTCGACGGCGAGGCGGCGCGCACGCTGGTGCGCAACCTGGTCGGCCTGTCGGCGCCCGACGCCAGGCGCATCGTGCGCAAGCTGATCTACAACGATGGCGCGCTGGGTGCGGCCGACATCCCGGAGCTGATGCGTTCGAAGTTCGAACTGCTCAACCGTTCCGGGCTGCTGCACTACGAGTACGCCACCGCGAGTTTTGCCGACGTCGCCGGGGTGAGCCGGCTCAACGCCTGGATCACGCGCCGCCGAGCGGTGTTCCTGGATCCGCAGCCGGCGCTCGATCCGCCCAGAGGCGTACTGTTGCTGGGCGTACAGGGCTGCGGCAAGAGCCTGGCGGCCAAGGCCACCGCCGGCGGTTTCGGCGTACCGCTGGTGCGGCTGGACTTCGGCACGTTGTACGACAAGTACCAGGGCGAGACCGAAAAGAACCTGCGCGAGGCGCTGGCCAGCGTGGAATTGCTGGCGCCCTGCGTGCTGTGGATCGACGAGATCGAGAAGGGCCTGGCCGGCGGCGGTGGCGAGGACGGCGGCGTCTCGCGCCGCGTGCTCGGCTACCTGCTCACCTGGATGGCCGAACGCAAGGCCAAGGTGTTCGTCGTCGCCACCGCCAACGCGGTCGACCAGCTGCCGGCCGAGCTGCTGCGCAAGGGCCGCTTCGACGAGATCTTCTTCGTCGACCTGCCCTCCCGCGCGGCGCGCGCGGCGGTGTTCGCGCTGCACCTGGAACGCCGCAGGCTCGATCCGGCGGCGTTCGACCTGCCTGCCCTCGCCGCCGCCAGCGACGGTTTCTCCGGCGCGGAGATCGAACAGGCCATCGTCAGCGCGCTGTACGACACCGCCGGCAGTGGCGCGCCACCGGACCAGGCTGCGCTATGCCGCGCGCTGGAGCAGACCCGGCCGCTGTCGGTGCTGATGCGCGAGCCGGTGCAGGCGTTGCGCCAATGGGCGCGCGAACGCTGCGTCCCGGCGGACTGAGCGCACCCCAACGCCCCTCTTCCTTCCGGAGAGGGGGTTTGGGTGAGGGGCCGCTCCAGCGACATCGCGGCAACGGGCGCGGCTCGTGCGTACCCTCTGCGAGCCCCGGCCCCTCATCCCGGCCTTCTCCCGGAGAAGAGAGGGAGCAAAGCGGGCCCCTCGCTGCAAATGTTGCAGCCGCGAGCAAATCTTGCGGCCCCTGACGCGTGGGGCGCCCCGCAACCCGCGATGCAGCCCGGGGCACGGTTCTTGCGGCCCCGGGGAACCCTCGCGGCCGGTGCCCCTGCCGGTCGTCTCCCTTCCGCAGACGACACAAGGACCCATCATGTTCGCTCACAACAAACGCCTGCAGTACACGGTGCGGGTTGCCGAATGCAATCCCGCGCTGGCCAATCTCATGCTCGAGCAGTTCGGCGGCCCGCAAGGCGAACTCGCCGCGGCGATGCGCTACTTCACCCAGGCACTGGCCGAGGACGATGCCGGCCGCAAGGACATGCTGCTGGACATCGCCACCGAGGAACTCAGCCACCTGGAGGTGATCGGCACCATCGTCGGCATGCTCAACAAGGGCGCCAAGGGCAAGCTCGCCGAAGGCGTCGAGGAGCAGGCGCAGATGTTCCGCGAGCTGCAGGGTGCCGGCAACGATTCGCACGTCACCCAGGTGCTCTACGGTGGCGGTCCCGCCTTGACCAACTCCGGCGGCCAGCTCTGGAACGCCGGCTACATCGACTCGATCGGCGAGCCCACCGCGGACCTGCGCTCGAACATCGCTGCCGAGGCGCGCGCCAAGATCGTCTACGAGCGGCTGATCAACCTCACCGCCGACGCCGGCGTGCGCGAGGCGCTCGGCTTCCTGATGACCCGCGAGATCGCCCACCAGCAGTCGTTCGAGAAGGCGCTCTATGCGATCCAGCCGAACTTCCCGCCCGGCAAGCTGGCCGGCATGCCCGAGTTCGCCAACACCTACGTCAATACGTCGCAGGGCGAGGGTGACATGCGCGGGCCGTGGAACAGCGACGAGAACTTCCAGTTCGTCAGCGACCAGGAAAAGATGCTGGCGATGGGCGGCGGCAGCGGCCTGCCGGAAGTATCGATGAGCGACCAGCAGCGCGAGTTGCTGATGCAGATGGCCCAGCGCACCCGCTCCGACCCGTCGATCAATCCCGAGACCGGCGCCGAGCTGGGCCGCAGCGGAAGCCGGTCGCAAGGCACCCGCCACTAGCCTGAAAACCAGGGTGCCAGTCCACCGCGATCCGGTGGGCTGGCACGACCACCGCGCTCAGCCGAACGCGGTGTCCAGCAGCATCATCAGCACGAACCCCACCATCAGCCCGCCGGTGGCGAAGTGCTCGTGCCCCTGCCGGTGCGACTCGGGGATGATCTCGTGGCTGACCACGAACAGCATCGCCCCGGCCGCGAAGCCCAGGCCGACCGGCAGCGACATCGGGTAGTCGATCACCACGCCGGCACCGACCAGCGCGCCGATCGGTTCGATCAGCCCCGAGGCCATGCCCACCGACACCGCCCAGCGCCGGCCGTAGCCGGCCGCCATCAGCGCGACCGCCACCACCAGCCCTTCGGGCAGGTCCTGGATCGCGATCCCGGTGGCCAGCGCCACGCCGTGCGCGATCCCCGGCCCGAAGCCCACGCCGATCGCCAGGCCTTCCGGCAGGTTGTGCAGGCAGATGGCGAAGACGAACAGCCAGGCGCGCTTGAGCCGCAGCGAGGAATGCCCCTCCGGTCCCTTGATGAAGTGCTCGTGCGGCAGCACGCGCTCGAGCAGGACCAGCGCCGCGGCGCCGAGCAGGATCGCCACGCCGACCAGCGCGCCGGCGGCCCACGGGCCCTGCCCCTGGCGCTGCGCCTCGTGAATGCCCGGCAGTGCCAGCGAGAACGCGCTGGCCGCGAGCATCACCCCGGCCCCGAAGCCGAACATGGTGTCCTGCGTGCGCTGGTCGAGCTCCCGGGCGAACAGCGCCGGCACGGTGCCCAGCGCGGTGGCGGCGGCACCGGCGGCGCCGCCCAGGCCGGCGGCGAGGACGGGCGTCAGGCTCATGCGCGGGTCCCGCGTGCGGGTGGGTGCATTGCAGGCATGCGGTCACGGGCGCCTGGTCGGGTGGCCAGCATCGCGGACGCCCGGCGCTGGCGGCGTGAACGGCGAGCCGTTGATCGTTCGCGCCGCACCGCCCATGCTGGGTGGCCCTTCCTCTCCCCGAGAACGCCTGCATGGCCAGCCTGCCGCCCTTCCACCTCGCCTTCCCGGTCACCTCGCTAGCCAAGGCGCGCGCCTTCTACGGCGGGCTGCTCGGCTGCCCGGAAGGCCGCTCCAGCGAGGACTGGGTCGACTTCGATTTCCACGGCCACCAGATCGTGGCGCACCTGGCGCCGGAGGAAGCGCGCCCGGCCAGCGCCCACGAGGTGGACGGCGACGCCGTGCCGGTGCGCCATTTCGGGCTGGTCCTGCCGATGCCCGAATGGCAGGCGCTGGCCGACCGGCTGCGCGCGGCCGGCACGCGCTTCGTCATCGAGCCGCATATCCGTTTCCGCGGCCAGCCGGGCGAGCAGGCCACCATGTTCCTGCTCGACCCGTGCGGCAACGCGCTGGAGTTCAAGGCGTTCGCCGACCTGTCGCGGCTGTTCGCGAAGCAGGCCTCCTCCACCACGCCTGGCGCAGCGAGGTGACGGCAGCCGCGGAGGCCGCCTACGGGGATACGGTGGCCATGGCGATGGCGTCGAAACGCGCGGCGATGTAGTCGTCGGTGAAGCTGACCATGTCGGCGCCGCGGATGAAGCCGCAGTGCCCGCCGTACTCGGCGATGTCCAGCTCGATGCCTGGCGGCAGCTGCAACTGCTCGAACGCACCGACCGGGATCACCGGGTCGTCGCGCGCGGTGAGGATGGTGGCCGGGATGGCCATGCCGGCGAGCGCGTCGCGCGCCACCGAATAGCCGTCCAGGTAGGCCTCCAGCGAACCGAAGTCGGTGTGCCTGAGTACCAGCGCCTCGGTCAACCCGCGCAGGCTCTGCTTCAGTTCCGCCAGCTCGAAGTACTGGCGCTGCGGGAAGGCCTGCTGCTTGGCTTTCAGCGACTGCCGCCACTTGCGCATGAAATACGCCTGGTAGAACCACGGCGCGCTCTGTTCGAGCGAGAACAGGCCTTCGCCCGGATCGATGATCGGGCACACCGCGAGCGCGTAGTCGAGCGGGATGCCCGCGGCCGGGGCGCGCAGCGCCGCACGCAGCGCGAAGTTGCCACCCAGCGAGAAGCCCGCCAGCGCGGTCACCGGCCGCGGCCAGCGGCGCACGATGTCCCCGAGCGCATGCACCACCTCGTCGATGCGGCAGGAATGGAACAACGCCTCGTTGAGGTGGTGGCTTTCGCCGTGGTCGCGGAAATTGAGCCGGAACACGTCCCAACCGTCGCGCAGCAGGCGGCTGCCGGTCTGCAGCACGTAGGTGGAATCGACGCTGCCTTCCCAGCCGTGGAACAGCACCGCCAGGCCGCGCGACTCACCGCCCGTGCGCTGTGCGGTGAATGCGCCGGTCAGGCGCACGCCCTCGCCTCCGTCGACCAGCACCGGCTCGGCACCCGTGAGCACCTCGCGCGCGCTGTGCGGCAGCAACCGGCGCCGCACGCCGCTGGAGGACAGCATGGTCTGCAGGTGGCCGCTGGTCAGCGGCCAGGGGGGACGGAAATCCTTTCCGCGCGGCAGGGTGTTCATGCGTGCGCGTCGTCCAGCGCCGAGCCGATGCGCTCGCGCGACAGCTCGGCCATGCGCCGGCGCGCGTCGGGCATCGCCGGCACCGGGGTCAGGAAGTGCACCTCGGCATCCAGCGGCGCCTCGCCGAGCATGCGCAGCAAGTTGCCCATGAAGTGCTCGCCCTCGCGGAAGCCGGCGTCGATCACCCGCCTGCCGTTGCGCGCGAATCGCAGCGCCACCGGCTGCACCGGCACCTGCGCATCGAGCGCGGCCTGGAAGATCCGCGCGTGGAATACCTTCAGCACGCCGTTGTGGCCGGTGCCGCCCTCGGGGAACACCGCCACCGAGCGACCGCCGCGCAGGCGCTCGACCATCGCCTGCATCACCGCCGCCAGCGAGTGGTTGCTGCCGCGCCGGTGGAAGATGGTGCCGCCATTGGCGGCCAGCCAGCCGACCAGCGGCCAGCCCGCGATCTCCGCCTTGGCCACGAAGCAGGCGGCGCGCTGGCTGTGCAGCAGCTCGATGTCGATCAACGAGGTGTGGTTGGCGACGAACAGCACCGGGTCGGGCAGCGGCTTGCCGATGCGCACCGAACGCAAGCCGAAGATGCGCATCAGCACGGTCGACCACCAGCGAATCATGCGGTGCGCGAACGGCTCGCGGCCATGGACCATCACCCGGTGCCGGTTCCAGCTCAGGATCAGCGCACACAGCAGGATGCCGAGCAGGATATGCAGCAGCAGCAGCGGCACCCGCCACAGGTAGCGCACGGGTCGCCAGGGATCGGGGGCGGGGGTCGAGGCGGTATCCATGAGCCGGTTAGTTTAGCGTTTTCGTCGCCACTGCCGCGCATCGCGGCAGCGTGGACCGCCTGGGCCGGGCTTCACCCGCCGGGGCGGCGGCGGGCTGGAGTCCCCGGCGGTCTCAGGTCTCCAGCTGCCCCAGCGGCAACGAAGGCGAGCGCTTGACCGTGCGCAGCACGAAGCTGGAGTTGGCATCGGCCACGCCGGCGCCGTTGAGCAACCGGTCCAGCAGGAAGCGCGAGAAATGCGGCAGGTCGGCCACGTACACGTGCAGCAGGTAATCCATGTCGCCGGTCAGCGCGTGGCAGGCGACCACTTCCTCCCAGCCCTCGACTTTCTCGACGAAGCGTTCGATCGCGTCGGCCTCGTGCCGTGCCAGTTGCACGCGCACGAACGCCTGCAGGCCCAGCCCCACCGCCTGCGGGTCGACCTGCGCGGCATAGCCGGTGACGATGCCCTCCGCCTCCAGGCGCTGCAGCCGGCGCAGGCAGGCCGAGGGCGACAGGCTCACCCGCTCGGCCAGTTCGGCGTTGGTGATGCGCCCTTCCCCCTGCAACACGCCGAGCAGGCGCAGGTCGGTGCGATCGAGCTTGGACATGGGGGCTTGCTCCGCGTTTTAGCCATTCGGCGCAAGGATGATGCGCCTGCTCACAGGGTTCTCACAACAAACGCAACCCTCATGCGGCCAGCGCGGCGTATTCTTGAGCCTTGAAAGTGCCGAACCCGGAGTCCCCCATGGAAACCGCCACGCCCCGCAAAGTCGAACACCAGCAGACCGACCGCGGCTACGTGCCGGTCTACGCCACCGGTGTGGTCGAGCAGCCCTGGTCCAGCTACACGCGGACCGACCACGAGGTATGGGACACGCTGTTCAAGCGCCAGTGCGAGATGCTGCCGGGGCGCGCCTGCCAGGAATTCCTCGATGGCGTGGCCAGGTTCGGCCTGGGCGACGGCGGCATCCCGAAGTTCGCCGACCTCAACCGGGTACTCGGCAAGACCACCGGGTGGGAGCTGGTCGCGGTCGAGGGGCTGTTGCCGGACGAGGTGTTCTTCGACCACCTGGCCAACCGTCGCTTCCCGGTGAGCTGGTGGATCCGCAAGCCCGACCAGCTCGACTACCTGTCCGAGCCGGACCTGTTCCACGACCTGTTCGGCCACGTGCCGCTGCTGCTCAATCCGGTCTTCGCCGACTACATGCAGGCCTACGGCCGCGGCGGCATGAAGGCGCACGCGATCGGCCCCGAGGCGCTGATGAACCTCACCCGCCTGTACTGGTACACGGTGGAGTTCGGACTGATCGACACGCCCGAGGGGATGCGCATCTACGGCGCCGGCATCGTCAGCTCCAAGGGCGAGTCGGTCTACAGCCTGGACTCGGCCGCGCCCAACCGCATCGGTTTCGACCTCGAGCGGGTGATGAACACGCGCTACCGGATCGATACCTACCAGCAGACCTATTTCGTGATCGACAGCTTCGAGCGGCTGTTCGAGGCGACCTTGCCGGACTTCACGCCGATCTACGCGCGCCTGCGCGGGAAGACGCCGCATGCCGCCGCGGACGTGCTGGACGCCACCGACCGGGTGTTCCATCACGGCAGCCATGAGGGCTTTGCCACCGACGCCGACACCTGAGACGACCGGCCGGGTGCAGCCGTGCCGCGACGCCAGGGCGGTCGGCACGGCTGCACTCCTACGACAGGCCCCGCTGCGCGAGCCAGCTGCGCACCACGCCGGTCCACAGCGCATAGCCGTCGGCATTGAGGTGCAGCCCGTCGTCGTCGAACCAGCGCGGGTCGGCCTCGCCGTCGGCGCCGAGCATCGGCGTGTGGACGTCCAGGTAATCCACGCCGCGCGCCTCCGCGCAGGCGCGGATCAGGCGGTTGGCCGCGCGGATCTGCGGCAACTGGCGGCGCCTCGACAGGTTGGGCTTGATCGACAGGTAGGCCAGCGGCACCGGCCCCGCCCAGCGGCGGGCCTGGGTGACGAAGGCGCCGAAGGCATCGCGCACCTGCTCGGGTGCCTTGCCGTCCGCCAGGTCGTTGCCACCGGCATACATCACGATGGCCCGCGGCCGGTAGGGACCGATCAGCTGCTCGGCGAAGAACACGCTGTCGGCGATTTCCGACCCGCCGAAGCCGCGGTTGATCGTGGGCAGCCTGGGGAAATCGGCCGCCAGCGTGTGCCACAGGCGGATCGAGGAGCTGCCGACGAACAGCACCGCGTCGGCCGGTGGCGGCTGCAGCCGGTCGACCGCCGCGAACGCGGCGATCTCGCTTTGCCATTCGAGAAATTCACCGGCGTCGCCGCCGGAGGGGGAGCTGCCCGGGTCGAACATGCCACTTCCGCACCGAAACCAGGGGCCATCCTGGGCCACCGCCGATCAATGCCGCGTGGGCGGGCTCGAGTACGGCCTAGGGGCGCTTGAGCTCGCTCACCTGCAGCACCTGCGCGATGCGCGTGCCGTCCCAGCGGTAGATGAAGTGCTGTGCCTGCACGCAGGCTGCCACCACGTCCGGGTAGAACGCCGCCACGCACTCGCCGCCGGCGTGCCGGGCGCTGTCGTAGACGATCCCGTTGGAGCCGGCCGCGCGCAACGCGCGGGCCAGCGCCACGCTGGCCGCATAGTCGTCCGGGTCGTGGGCGGCCGGCCAGCCGCCGCGCAGGTCGTGCAGCTTGCAGTCGATACTGGTGCGGTAGCAGCGCATCTCGATCTCGCAGGGCGGCTCCGCGGTCGCGGCGAGGAACCGCTCGCGGTGGTAGACCGTTTCCTCCACCGCCGTGGCCACGCTGTGCGCTGCATAGAACACGCCCCAGCTGCCGTCGGAGAAACGGCTGCCTTCCGGGTTGAGATGGGTGAAGGCGGCCATCACCGGCGTGCTGCCGGGTCCACCGATGCGCCGCTCCGGCGGCACCAGCTTCAGGGCGCCGACTTCCTCGCGCAGGCGCGGGTTGGTCATCGCCTCGATCGCGAACAGCGCATCCAGGTCGGCCGGGTCGGCGATGCGGTCGAACACGCCCACCGGCGGGAAGCGGCTGGGCACGATGCGGTACGCATGGCTCCAGCGGATGCGTCTCAGCGGTGGCAGGTCGGCAGGCATGCAGGCTCCTGGGTGTGCGTCCACCGCGGCTTGCGCGGGGAGGAGCCAAGCATGGCAGCCGGAGATCTCGCCGGGCGCGACCGGCGTCTCCGTGCGGGGCTCAGCCGCGTTGTGCATCCAGGTATTGGCGCACCACGTAGAGGTCGCCGACGTTGCCCGAGAGCATGCGCTCGAGCGCCGAATGGCCGCCGAACAGCGGCGCCTGGTTGGGCTTGCGCAGCCAGGCGTCGGCCTGGGCCGGGTCGGGGAACAGGATCTGCAGCGATTTCCAGATCCCCAGCAGGTAGCTGATGCGTTCGATCACGTCGCGACCGGGGTTGCCCTGCTGGTCGCGCTTCCACTTGAAGAAGGTCGACTCGGCGGGGTCGCCGAGCAGGCGGCGTTGTTCGGCGATGCGCAGTTTCCAGTGCTCGGCCAGGCGGAAGAAGGAGCGCAGCGCGGGGCCGCCAAGGTCGCCTGCGGGGGCCTGTTCGGGGCGTGGATGGGCCAGCATGCGTGACTCTCCTTTTGGAGTTCGAAGGCATTTTACTTCAAATGTGCAGTGCGTCGCAACGCGGGCACACCGCTGGCGCGGACCTCTGTGCGACCGCCGTCGCCCCGGTCGCAACAGGAACGCTCCCGCCACCACCCGTCATTTGCAGTCGCAGCCGTAGTCCGGTGCCGGGCCACCCTCGGCGATGAACCGGTCGATGCGCTGCTCCAGCACCGGCAGCGGCACCGACCCCAGCTGCAGCACGGTGTCGTGGAAGTGGCGCAGGTCGAACTTGCTGCCCAGCGCGTGCTCGGCCTTGCCGCGCAGCTGGCGGATCTTCAGGTAGCCCAGCTCATAGGACAGCGCCTGTCCCGGCCAGCTGATGTAGCGGTCCACCTCGTTGGCGATCTCGCGCGCCGACAGCGCGGTGTTCTGCGTCAGGTAGTCGATCGCCTGGCTGCGGGTCCAGCCCAGGTGGTGGATGCCGGTGTCGACCACCAGCCGGCAGGCGCGCCACATCTGGTAGGTGAGGTAGCCGAAGCGCTGGTAGGGCGTCTGGTAGATGCCCATCTCGTTGCCCAGGTACTCCGAGTACAACCCCCAACCCTCGCCGAAGGCGGAGATGTAGCCCTCACGCCGGAACGCGGGCTGGCCCTTCTGCTCGGCGGCCAGCTCCAGCTGCAATGCATGCCCGGGGTAGGACTCGTGCAGGGTCAGCGCCGGCATGTTGAACAGCGGGCGCGACGGCAGGTCGTAGGTGTTGACCAGGTAGGCGTCCGCGCCGCCACGGCCGGAGGTGTAGTACGGCGCGATGTCGGCCGGCACCGGCACGATGGCGAAGCGCGCGCGCGGCAGATGGCCGAAGAAGCGGCCCAGCTGGCCGTCCACCTGCTTGGCGACCCAGGCGGTCCGGCGCAGCAGTTCCTGCGGGGTCTTGGCGTAGAACTGCGGGTCGGTGCGCAGGAAGTCGAGGAACGCGGGGAAGTCGCCCTTGAAGCCGCTGTCCTTCATGGTCTGGAGCATCTGCGCATGGATCTTCGCCACCTGCTCCAGCCCGATCCGGTGGATCGTGTCGGGATCCAGGTCCAGCGTGGTGTATTCGCGGATCTGCTGGCGGTAGAACGCCTTGCCGTCCGGCAATGCCTCGGCCGCCAGCGTGGTACGCGCGTGCGGCACGTAGGTCCGGCGGAAGAAGGCCAGCAGCTTGCCGTAGGCCGGAATGACCTCGTCGCGGATGCGCCGCAGCGCCTCGCCCTGCAGTGCCTGCGCCTGCTCGGCGGGGATCGCGTCGGGCATGTGCTTGAATGGCTCGTAGAAGCTGCTGGCGGTGGGGTCCTTCAGGTCCGCCACGGCCGCGATCGAAACGTCGCGCCCGTCCAGCACCGCGCGCGGCACCGAAAAGCCGCGCGCCAGGCCCAGCCGCATGTTGGCGATCTGCTGGTCGAAGTACGCGGGGATCTGCGCCAGCCGGTCGAGATAGCGGCGGTAGTCGGCGCCCGTGCGCAGGTGCTCGCCGTCCAGCTGATAGCCGATGTCGCTCCAGAACGCCGAGTCGCTGTTGAACGGCATCTGCCAGGTCCTGAAGCGCTGGTCGGCGAGCAGGTTGGCGATCTGCGCGTGGTAGATGGCGTAGTTGACCTGGTTGGCCGGCGAGAGCTGGGCCGGGTCCAGCGCGTCGAGCCGGGCCAGCACGCGCTGCCATCGCTCCAGGCGCCGCTGCTGGCTGGCCGCGTCGACGTTGTCCAGCCGGCCGTCGTCCGGTTGCGTCTCGCCCGAGGCACTGACGTCGCCCTGCCCGGTGCGCCAGGCCCATTCGTGGGTGTAGATCGCCTTGAAGGCGTCGTCGGCGTCGTTGGCATGCACGGCCGGGGCAAGCATCAGGCCCGCGGCCAGCAGGCCGCCCAGCAGGTGGTTCATCGGAGGCTCCTTGCGAGGGGAGCGGTGATCATCGCAAAGATGCGGGGGCCATGGAGTGCCCGCCTGGCCTGCCATGGCATCGGCTTCGTTGGACGCGCGACCGGCATGGCCCGCCATCGCCCACGGATGTGCTGCCTGCGCCCCGGCTAGAGGCCGGCGTAGTAGCCGCGCATGGCGTCCAGGTAGGCGTCCAGGTTGCGTCCCTCGCCGGTGGCGAAGCGCTCGCCCGTCTCGTCGAGCCGGTCGATGCGGTCGGGGCGGAAATTCCGGAACGCGCCGCGCAGGCGGCACCAGCTGCCGAGCGTCCACTTGCCGCCCCAGAACGCCAGGCACAGCGGCTCGACGTCGCGCGTGCTGGCCTGCCCCGCCTCGTCGCGGTAGACCAGCCGCAGCACCAGCTGCGCCTCGATCGCCGCATGCAGGCGATCGATCCGCGCGGCGAAGGCGGTGCTGTATTCGTCACGCCATACCGGCGCGTAGATACGCGTGCGCGCGGCGCGCTCACGCAGCTCCGGCGGCAACACCGCCTCGATCTTCATCAGCGCCGCCTGCGCGCCCTCGGCCAGGCGCTCCCCGGCGAAGGCGCGCACGAAGCGCGTGCCGACCACCAGCGATTCGAGTTCCTCGGCGGTGAACATCAGCGGCGGGATGTCCGCGCCCTTGCGCAGCACGTAGCCCACGCCCGCTTCGCCCTCGATCGGCACGCCGGAGAGCTGCAGGTCGGCCACGTCGCGGTAGACGGTGCGCAGCGAGACGCCCAGCGTCTCGGCAAGCGCGCGCGCCTGCAGCGCGGTGCGGCGCCCGCGCAGGGCGTGGATGATGAGGAACAGGCGGTCGGCGCGGCGCATGCGCGCATGATCGCCGAGGCCCGGCGCGCGGGCCAGTGCGCCACCGGCCGCCGCCGCTCAGCTCTGGCTGGCGAGGAACTGCGCATCCCTGGCCTCGGCCCGCTGCATCGCGGGGCGCGCACGCACGCGGTCGATGTACGCACGCAGCGGCGGCAGCTCGGGTACCAGCTTGAACATGGTGGTCCAGTGCAGCGCCGTGCCCCACAGCACATCGGCGGCGCTGAAGCGCTCGCCGAGCAGCCAGGGTCCGGGGGTGAGCTGGGTGACGATGGCATCCAGCACCTCCTGCCAGGTGCCGTAGGGCGAGGTCGCATGCGGGGCCGGCTCACGCTGCATCGAGTGGTCGACCAGCGCCGGCTCGAAGCACGCGCCGTAGAACACCATCCAGCGCAGGTACGGCCCGCGCAGCGGATCGCCGATCGGGGGCGCCAGGCCCTGCTCCGGGTACAGGTCGGCCAGGTACATCATCACCGCCGGCTGCTCGGTGACCATCGCGCCCTCGTGCCGGATCGCCGGCACCTTGCCCAACGGATTGAGCGCGAGATAGGCCGGATCGCGTTGCGTGCCCGCCTTGAGGTCGAGCAGGTGCAGGTCGTACGCCACGCCCAGTTCCTCGAGCAACGCCAGCGTGCCGCGCGAGCGTGACTGCGGCGCATGGAAGAAAGTGACCCTGGGCGGACTCATGCCTGCGTCTCCTCGGCCTCGTGGCAGACCGCTTCGAGGTTGTGCCCGTCCGGGCCGATCACGAAGGCGCCGTAGTAGTGGTCGTGGTACTGCGGGCGCAAGCCGGGCGCGCCGTTGTCGCGCGCACCGGCCGCCAGCGCGGCGCGGTGGAAGGCGTCGACCTGCGCGCGGTCGGCGGCCGCGAAGGCGATGTGCAGCGGCGTCGGCGCGTGGTCGGCGCGGGTCAGCCAGAGTTCCTGCTCGCCCCGGTGGCCCCGGCCGGCGGCCAGGCCCGCGGCGTCCGGATAGCTCTTCACCACCGCGATGCCGAGCGGTGCCAGCGCCTGTTCGTAGAAGCGGCGCGCTTCTTCCAGCTCGGTAACGGGCAGGCCCAGATGATCGAACATGGGATCGCTCCTAGAGGTAGCCGATCACGGCCGGCGGGTTCGTCCAGTTGTCGTGGCGACCGTCGAAATAGCGCACCGGTGCCTCGGCCATCTCCTGCGGGCTGGCATCGTCAAGGCAGGCCAGGTTGACGCTGACGAAGTCGCCGCCCAGTGGTTCCAGATGGCCGGTGCCGAAAGGCTGGATGCCGCAGTGCCGGCAGAAGCGGTAATGCATGCTGTGCGTGCCGAACTGGTAGTCCGCCAGCGCCGCGTCGCCTTCCAGCAGCCGGAAGGCGTCCGGCCGGACGATCACACCCCAGCGGCGCGTCTTGCTGCAGATCGAGCAGTTGCAGCGGCCGGTGCCGGCGGACAGGTCGATATCGGCGGTAAAGCGCACGGCGCCGCAGTGGCAACTGCCGTGGTAGGCCTTGTTCATGCGTGCTCCCCGGTGGGCGTGGCGGACGCCGGCGTGCCGCGCAACAGCGAGCGCGGCGTGGGCGCCAGGCGCAGGGTTTCGGGTACCGCGTCCAGCCGCTGGAGCCAGGCGCTGGCGGCTGGATCGACGGCCGCCGCGGCCTGAACCCGCGCCTGTGTCGCCGCATCGGCGAACGCGGCAAACCAGACGAATACGCTCTCGCCCTCGCGCACCGGCAGGCGCGGGTAGGTGTTGCGCGCGGGCTCGGTGACGAACTGCGCCAGCACGGGCGCACCGAGCCGCTCCAGCACGGGCCGCACCTGCGTGTCGAAGCTGCGTGCCAGCGCCGCGATCTCGGTGGGCGGCACGGGGCAGATCGTGGCGCTCAACAGACCCGCCGGCGCGCGTTCGCCGGGCGAAGGGCGATGCACGCGGCCCAGCGCGAAAGGCTGGGTCGGCCGCAGCAACAGCACGTCGTCCGAATCGAGCATGGTGGCGTTGGCCGCCTCGCGGTGGGCGCGCCAGACCGGGCCGTCGTAGAACGCGGCCAGCGCCGCGGCGCGCGTGGCCATGTCCGGGAAACTGCGCAGCCAGATGAAGCGGTCCGGATCGTCGAGGTCGCGGAACTGACCCGGCAGGCCCATGCCGAGCGCTTCCTGTGGCTCGACGAACTCGCGCTCGAACAGCTCCACCAGCCGCTCGCGCTGGCCGGGGCACAGCGTGTACTGGCGCAGTTCGAAAACAGTGTGTGTGCTCATGGCCGACGTCCGAAAAGCGTGGCGACCAGCGCCAGAACGGTCATCCGCCGGCGCAGCCGGTCGCCGGGAGCCGGCGGCAGCGGATGCGCTCCTTCCACCAGCCGGTTGCGCCCGGCCAGCGGGCGATAGGCGTCGGCGAGGCGATGCAGGATGGGATGCATGGTCGCCCTCCTCACGCCGCCGCCGCTTCGCCGACGCACCACGGCGGCAGCTGGGCGTGCTTGAACAGGCGGTACCAGTGCTCGCGGTCGGTCGCGCCGTAGAGGTCCAGCGTGCGGATCACCTCGCGCGCGAACTCCACGCTGCCCAGATGGCTGGCGGTGATCGTGCCGCCGTCGCTGACCGCGAGCAGCGAGGCGTCGTACTGCGCGCTGCCGGCATAGCCGGGGACCTGCGTGTCGATGTGCCCGGCCCAGTTGCCGGTGTGCCGGCAGCGGTCGAGCAGGCCGGCCCGGGCCAGCGCCAGCACGCCGCTGTCGATGCCGGCCACGACCGAGCCCGCGCCATGCAGCTGGCGCAGTGCGGCGACCGCCGAGGCGCCCTCGCCGCGTTGCCACAGGTGCCCGCCGGGCACGATGGTGAGTGCCGCGCGCGCGAAATCCAGCTCGGCCAGGCTCAACTCCGGCTGCACCGCCAGGCCGCCCATCGAGCGTACCGGTGCGCGGGTAAACCCTACCGTGGCCACTTGCCAGTCGCCTGGCCGGCGCACCTCGCACAGCGCCAGCGCCGCCTGCCAATCCGCAAATCCGTCGAACACCAGGAAATAGACCGTGTCGCGCATCGCCTTCGCCTCCGTTGCAAGGTGCACAGGATGGGCGGGGGCTGCTGCCAGCGTGATGTCAGTAGAGGGCGGTGCCCGACCACTTCCCGAGGGCCGTTCGCCGCCGTCCCGCGGCTGACGCCGGGGGCGCCGGTCCATGGCGCGCCGTAACGCCATTCACGCGCACCCCGTAAAATGCCCGCTCCCTTCCGCCACGGACCCGCCATGAAGCCTGTCTCGCTGATCCAGTTCCTGATCGAGGAACGCCGCGCCGGCCACATCAACGCCGAGCTGTCGCTGTTGATCGAGGTGGTCACGCGCGCCTGCAAGCGCATCGCGGTGGCGACCAGCAAGGGCGCGCTGGGCGGCGTGCTGGGCAATGCCGGCAGCCCGGGGGCGTTGAGCATGAACGTGCAGGGCGAGGCGCAGAAGAAGCTGGACGTGATCTCCAACGAGATCCTGCTCGAGGCCAATGCCTGGGGCGGCCACCTGGCCGCTTGCGCCTCGGAGGAGATGGAAGACCCGCAGCCGATCCCGGACATGTACCCGAAGGGCAACCACCTGCTGCTGTTCGATCCGCTGGACGGGTCGTCCAACATCGACGTCAACATCTCCGTCGGCACGATCTTCTCGGTGCTGCGATGCCCCGATGGCGTGACCGAACCGAAGGTCGGGGACTTCCTGCAGCCGGGCACGCAGCAGCTGGCCGCCGGCTACGTGGTGTACGGCCCGGCCACCCTGCTGGTGCTGACCTTCGGCCACGGCACGCA
>NZ_DASSES010000110.1:0-2722 GCF_035695185.1 Frateuria sp. | reverse complement strand
CCGAAGTTCGAATGCGAGAGCAGCGCCACCTTCGGCTCGATGCCGAACAGCTTCAGGCGGTAGCTCGCCTGCAGCGTGGCCTCGGCGATCTGTTCGGCGGTCGGGTCGACCTGCACATGGGTGTCGACGAAAAACCACGCGCCGCGGTCGTTGATCACGCCGGTCATCGCCGAGGTGCACTTCACGCCCGGCTCCAGCCCGAACACCGAACGCAGGTAGCCGAGCTTCTTGTGGTAGCGGCCGACCAGGCCGCTGATCATCGCGTCGGCCTCGCCGCGCTCGACCATGATCGCGGCGATCAGGGTCGGCCGCGAGCGCAGCAGGTTCTTGGCCGCCGAAGGCGTCACGCCGCGCCGCTCCGTCAGCGCGTGGTACTGCTGCCAGTAGTCGTTGAAGCGCGGGTCGTCGTTGATGTTGGTCAACTCGAAGTCCACGCCTTCGCGCATGCGCAGGCCCAGCCGCTGGATGCGGGTGGCGATCACGTCCGGCCGGCCGATCAGGATCGGGAAGGCGAGCTTCTCGTCGATCACCGTCTGCACCGCGCGCAGCACGGTCTCTTCCTCGCCCTCGGCGTAGACCACCCGCTTGCGGTCGGCGCGCGCGCGCTCGTAGACCGGCTTCATCAGCAGGCTGGTGCGGTAGATGAACTGGCCGAGCTTCTCGCGGTAGGCGTCCATGTCCTCGATCGGCCGGGTGGCCACGCCCGAGTCCATCGCCGCCTGCGCCACCGCCGGCGCCAGCATTACCAAGAGGCGCGGATCGAACGGGCGCGGGATCAGGTAATCGGCACCGAACGACGGTACCTCACCGCCGTAGGCACCGGCGAGGTCGGAGGCTTCCATCCGCGCCAGTTGGGCGATCGCGCGCACGCAGGCGAGCTTCATCGCCTCGTTGATGCCGGTCGCGCCCACGTCCAGCGCGCCGCGGAAAATGTACGGAAAGCACAGCGCGTTGTTAACCTGATTCGGATAGTCCGAACGGCCGGTGGCGATGATGCAGTCCGGCCGCGCACGCTTGGCATCCTCGGGGGAAATCTCCGGGTTCGGATTGGCCAGCGCCAGGATGATCGGCCGTGCGGCCATGCTCGCGACCATCTCCGGCTTGAGGATGCCGCCGGCGGACAGCCCCAGGAACACATCCGCGCCCTCGACCACTTGCGCCAGCTCGCGCTTGTCGGTGTCGCGCGCGTAGCGTGCCTTGTCCGGATCGAGCCCCTCGCGGCCGGTGTAGATCACGCCGTCGCGGTCGTAGGCGAGGATGTTTTCCGGCTTCACCCCAAGCGCCACCAGCATGTCCAGGCAGGCGATGCCGGCGGCACCGGCACCGGTGGTGGCCAGCTTGATCTGGCCGATGTCCTTGCCGACCACTTCCAGCGCGTTGAGCACCGCCGCGGCGACGATGATCGCGGTGCCGTGCTGGTCGTCGTGGAACACCGGGATCTTCATCCGCTCGCGCAGCTTGCGCTCGACGATGAAGCACTCCGGCGCCTTGATGTCCTCCAGGTTGATGCCGCCGAAGGTCGGCTCCATCGCGGCGATGATGTCGACCAGCTTGTCCGGGTCGCGTTCGTTCAACTCGATGTCGAACACGTCGATGCCGGCGAACTTCTGGAACAGCACGCCCTTGCCTTCCATCACCGGCTTGCCGGCGAGCGGGCCGATGTCGCCCAGCCCGAGCACCGCGGTGCCGTTGGTGATCACCGCCACCAGGTTGGCGCGCGCGGTCATCTCGCTGGCCGCCTGCGGGTTCGCCACGATCGCCTCGCAGGCGTAGGCCACGCCGGGCGAGTAGGCCAGCGCCAGGTCGCGTTGGGTCACCATCGCCTTGGTCGCGCTGACCTTGATCTTTCCGGGGCGCGGGCAGCGGTGGTATTCGAGGGCGGCGTGGCGCAGGTCGTCGGGATGGGCCATGGGTGGCGGCTTTGTCACGAGGGGAGCGGCTTTACATGGTAGCAGCGGCGCCTGAACTCGCGGCCGAGCCGCGACCGCAGCCCGCTACAGCCGCAGGTTCAGCTCGTCCGCCTGCACCTGCCCCATGTGGATGCCGTTGACGAACAGCGAGAAGGCGAGCTTGCCGGCCAGGCCATGCACGTGCTGCATCCACGGCGGCAGCCAGCGCGGCGGCAACAGCGTGCCGGCCTCGAAATGCGGCTGCAGCGCGATCACGTCATGCAGCGCGAGCTTGCCGGCGAACAGATGCCGCAGCAGGTCCATGCGCTGCTGCTTGAACGCCCAGCGGAAGAAGGTGTGCACGGTGAGCAGGCCGGACAGGTAGACGTTGTCCTTGGCGAACGCCGCGCCGCCGGTCAGCGGCACGCCCCGATAGACCCGTTGCGCCGAGTGGAAGCTGTCGGCCACGCTCTGGCCGCACTGGCGGAAATACTTGAACACCTCGACGAAGTCGGCGCCGTTGAGCGCCATGTCGATCGCCAGGATGCGCAGGCTGATGCGCTTGAGCCGGGCAATGTCGATCGCACCGGACATCAGCTCGGCGAACACCGCCAGGCCTTCCTGGGTGGCGGTCACCCGCGGCGAGGTCCGCGCCAGCGAAGCAAGCCACGGCTGTTCGCGCCCGTTGAGCGCGGTCAGCGAATGCACGAACGCCTCGTGCGCCAGCAGCTGGTGCCGGTCGTACTCGCTGAAGCTGGCGCCGCCGCGCAGGCGGATGCGGGTGGCGCCGGCGGCCGCCTTGGCGGTCAGCTCCGGGTCCACCTCCACCGCGA
>NZ_DASSES010000109.1:0-7837 GCF_035695185.1 Frateuria sp. | reverse complement strand
TAGAGACCATACATGGCCGAAATCGTCTTGACCGGGGGTGCGGGATTCATTGGCAGCAACCTCCTGCGCGCGCTACCTGCTACCTCTGTGGCGGTGTTCGACAACTTTTCGCGGGGCAACCGGGACTCCCTTCCCGAGCATGTCGCGGTGTTCGAAGGGGATATCCGTGACCCGGTAGCGCTCGGCAGCGCGCTGCGGGGTGCGCGGGCGGTCGTGCACCTGGCGGCCTACGGGTCGGTGGTCGAATCGGTCGGCGATCCGACGGCCAACTTCGACATCAACGCGTTCGGCACCCAGTGCGTCCTGGAGGCCTGCCGCCTGCAGAAGGTCGAGCGAGTGGTATTCGCATCCACCGGAGGCGCGCTGATCGGAGACGCCATACCTCCGGTTGACGAGGGCTCGCTGCCCCGCCCCATTTCCCCTTACGGCGCAAGCAAACTGTGCGGCGAGGCCTACTGCCACGCCTATGCCAAAAGTTACGGCTTGCGCACGGTCGCCTTGCGCTTCGCAAACATCTACGGACCCTTCAGCGCACACAAGAAAGGAGCGATCACCCGCTTCATGAAAGCGCTCATGAGAGGGGAGCCGATCACGATCTACGGAGAGGGCACGGCAACGCGCGACTATCTGCACGTCGATGATCTGTGCAGGGGAATAAGCAAAGCGTTGAGCCAGGATATCGCCCCTGGCGAGGTATTCCACATCGCTTCGGGCGTAGAGACGAGCGTAAGCGCGCTTGCCGCCCTGGTCAGCGAAGTGGCGGGCCAGCCCGGGCACCCGATCATCCGCCTCCCCTCCCGCCCCGGCGAGGTGGGACGCAATTTCGCTCGTTTCGACAAGGCCGCCGCGACCCTCGGGTTCGAGCCCCGGGTATCGCTGCGTGAGGGTCTGGCGAGCACCTGGGCCTGGTTCTGCGAGAACCGCGACGCGGTCCTCAGCTCGACCGAGAGCGACAACTGACATTGACCAGAAATCTCAGGCGCGCGCATCAGGTGACCTCTTGAAGCTACCCAAACATCCATTCCGGTCGCTCTCTCTGTACCTCCGCATATTCGGGGCGAGCGGCCTCTGGTACGCAGCACTGGCGCTTGTGACCGGAGAGAAGAAGCCGGTCCGTGTCGCGCGCCACTGGTCGCCCCATCCGCTATACCTGCGCTTGAACTCGAGCGATCTGAACGTCTTCAGGCAAGTATTCATTGAAAAGGAATACCAGATCATCGAAGCCATTCCCGACGAGCTCGGCTTCGTGATCGATGCGGGCGCCAACATAGGATTGACCAGCCTGTTCATCGCCGCGCGCCATCCCATGGCAAAGATCCTCGCCGTGGAGCTGGAGGCGAGTAACTTCGAGCTTCTCCGAGCCAATACCGGGGCCTACAAACAGATCCGTTGCATTCACGGCGCGCTTTGGCACCGCGATGAACCGGTTGGCATCCTTTCGGCCGATGCAAACGAATGGGCCTACCGGGTCGGCACCAGCGGCCCAGCCTCCGGGGAGGGCTCTGCCGTCCGCGGCTACCGCGTCCGCAGCCTGGCTGCCCTCGGCGGCGCGGATCGCATCTCGCTGCTCAAGATGGACATCGAGGGCGCGGAAATGGAGGTGCTCGAGGACGCGGCGGACTGGGTCGGCCAGGTCGACAACATCGTCATCGAGCTGCACGAACACATCAGGCCGGGATGCACGGCCCTGTTCGGGCAGGCGACCCGGGGCTTCGCCACAAAGGCGGTCAGTACCGAACTGACCCTGGTCGCCCGGGTCTAGGCGACTCCAGACCTGCATGCACTCATCCAAAGCACCGTTGATATCGGTCATCCTGCCGTTCCTGAATGCGCAGAAGTGGCTCGGCGAGGCGCTTGCCAGTGTGCTCGCCCAGGACTGCGCGGACCTGGAGGTGATAGCGATCGATGACGGGTCCAGGGACGCCAGCGCCTGGCAGGTGGAGCAAGCCGGCCAAGCGGGGCTGCCCGTGACATTGATCCGCAACGAAACAAACCTGGGCATCGTTGCGAGCCTCAACCGCGGACTGGATGTGGCACGCGGTCGTTACATCGCGCGCATGGATGCCGATGACGTGTGCCTTCCACACCGCTTCTCGCGGCAGTTGGCGTATCTCCGGTCCACTGGCGTCGACCTGTGCGGCAGCTGGTTCGTCGAATTCGGGCAAGGACCGCGCAGGACGACCCGCTGGCCGCATACGGAAGCAGCGCTCCGTGCGGCGATGCTGTTCCAGAACACGATCTGCCATCCCACCATTCTGGCGCGCCGGGAAGTCTTCGACCGCTTCAGGTATCGCGAGGACTACCGTCTTGCGGAAGACTATGACCTCTTCGTCAGGGCCGGCAGCGAGTTCCGCCTCGCCAACGTACCGGAACCATTGCTTCGCTATCGCCGCCACCCCCAGCAGGCCACCCAGGCCAGGCGCAGCGCCATGGAGGAGGTGACGCGGCGTATCCGCGGGGAAGCGCTGCGCGCCCAGTCGATTGAGGTGGCGCCCGAAGAGCTGCGCCTGCACAACCTGATACGCGCGCCCTCGTCCATCGAATGCGCCGACGACCTCCACGGTATCGAGGCGTGGCTCCTCAAGCTGCTCGATACCAGGACTGACGAGGACGCCAGGCACGTCGTGGCGTCGCAATGGGTGCGCGCCTGCATCCGTGCTGCACCGCTCGGGCAAACGATGTGGCGGGCGTTCCGATCTTCTCCGCTATACGAGCTGCACGGCGCCGGCCTGGCCACCTCGGTGGACATGTACCTGCTGTCCCTGTGCCGCCTCAGCTACGCGTCGAAACCTTTTGCCACGCTCCGTCGCCTGGGCCTGAGTTCATGAGTACTTCGGCGCATCCGATGCATCTCGTCGTCGGCGCAGGTTTCGCCGGCAGCGTGATGGCGCGCGAATTGGCCGAGGCCGGCCACCGCGTTCACGTCATCGACAAGCGGCCGCACATCGGGGGCAATGCCTACGACGAACTGGACGAACACGGCCTGCTGGTGCACAGGTATGGACCGCACATCTTCCATACCAACGGGGAACGCATCTTCCAGTATCTGTCGCGGTTCACCGCGTGGCGGCCATACGAACACCGCGTGCGCAGCGTGGTCGACGGCCGGCCGTACCCCTTCCCGATCAACCGCGACACGCTCAATCGCCTCTACGGGATCGATCTGGACGAAGCGGGAGCGGCAGCGTTCCTCGAGCGTGTCCGCGAGCCGCGCGAGCCGGTGCGGACGAGCGAGGACGTGGTGCTCAACAGCGTGGGTCACGACCTGTACGAGAAGTTCTTTCTCAATTACACCCGCAAGCAATGGGGGCTGGAGCCGTCGCAGCTCAAGGCCGGGGTGGCCGCGCGCATTCCGGTTCGCACCAATACCGACGACCGCTACTTCACGGACACGTTCCAGGCCATGCCGCTGCACGGCTACACGAAGATGTTCGATGCCATCCTCGACCATCCGCGTATCTCGCTGGAGCTCGGGGTGGATTTCCAGGACGTGCGCGAAAGTTTTTCCCGCGACCACACGGTATACACCGGCCCGATCGACGCGTTTTACGGGTACCGCTTCGGCTACCTGCCCTATCGCTCGTTGCGGTTCGAGCACGAGCACCTGCCGGACGTGGCCTGGTACCAGGAGACGGGAACGGTCAACTACCCGAACGACCACGCCTATACCCGCATTACCGAGTTCAAGCACCTCACGGGCCAGGCGCACCCCGGGACTTCCATCGTCCGCGAATACCCGCTGGCCGACGGCGATCCGTACTACCCGGTGCCGCGCGAGGAGAACGAGGCGCTCTTCAAGTGCTACGAGGCACTCGCCAGGACGGAACCGGACGTGACCTTCGTGGGCCGCCTCGCGCAGTACCGCTACTACAATATGGACCAGGTGGTCGGCGCAGCGCTTGCCGCATCGCGCACCCTGATCGAATCCCTCCGCTGAGCTTCCCGGACGTTTCCTGATGCGGATCGCCTTTATCTGCAAGCGCCGCTACATGGGCAAGGACGTCATCGACGACCGCTATGGCCGCCTGTACGAGATACCGCTCCAACTGGCGAGGCTGGGACACGAGGTCCATGGTTTCTGTCTGGGATACCGTTCGGAGTCCGAAGGCGAGGCGATCCACGACGCCCTCCCTGGCCGGTTGGAGTGGCACGCTCGAAGTTTGGGAGGCGGGGCGTTCACCCGCCTTGCCGCTTACCCGTCCCGGCTCCTTGGGCAACTGCGGCGTTTGCAGCCCGACGTGCTTATCGGCGCGTCCGACATCCCGCAGGTTGCCCTCACCGCGTGGCTCGCTCGCAAGCTTGATCGCCCCTACGCCGTGGACCTTTACGACAACTTCGAGGGCTTCGGCCAGGCGCGCATTCCCGGCTTCGTGACGGCGTTGCGCAAGGCGACCCGTCACGCCGGCCTGGTGACTACCACCAGCGACGCACTTGCCGGCCTGGTGCGCGGCACCTATCGGGCGGAGGGCACCGTAGTCTCCATGCCCAGCACGGTGGATCTGGATGTATTCCGGCCAGGGGATCGAGCAACGGCCCGCGAAGCACTAGGTCTGCCGGTACAGGCGACGCTTATCGGTACGGCAGGCGGCTTGTTGGCGAGCCGTGGCATCGGCGAGCTCTACGCCGCATGGAACGCCCTGGCGCCTTCGATGCCCGACGCACATCTGGTGCTTGCCGGGCCCGTCGATCCGGCGCTGCCCCCACCGGTCGCGCCACGTGTGCACTACCTGGGCATGCTCGCCCACCGTCATACGGCCACGCTGTTCCAGGCGCTCGATACAGGCATCATCTACCTGCGCGACACGCCTTTTGGAAACTACTGTTTTCCCCAGAAAGCGTACGAAATGTTCGCCTGCGGCCTCCCGGTGGTCGCTGCCGACATCGGCGCCATGCCTGCCCTGTTGGCGGATAACCCACAGGCCCTGTACCGCGCAGGCAACGCGCAGGACCTGCTGCGTGCGATCAACCACCAACTGAACTCCCGTGCGCTGGCACAACTGGCAGTGGAGGATTGGGCGACGATCATCGGCAGGATCGAACCGCGGTTGGTGGAGTTGACCGGAGACGGAATACGGCAGGAGCGCAGTACTGCGAATGGCCGATCAACGCCTCTGGATCTGGCCCAGGTAATCCCAAAGGCGCATCCCGAAGGATGACCAGGCGAACTGCCCGGCGAACCTGCGACATGTCTGCGCAGAAACCGACCCTGCCGGAGACAGTGCCTCAAGCGTGCGTGCGGCGAACGCCACGTAGTCCCCGGGCTTGACCAGCCACCCCGATTCTCCCGGCGCTACAGCATCGGGTACGCCGCCTACAGCGAAGGCCACTGTAGGCAGGCCGTGTGCGGCTGCCTCCAAGGCGACCATGCCAAAACCTTCCACGTCACCCGGTACTTCCAACACGGGAAACACAAGAAGATCAGCGCCTTGATAGGCCGCGTTCAACTCAACTTCGTGGCAGGGCCCGAGAAGCATGACGTGAGCATCCAGGCCGCGCTCGGAGGCCGCTCTTCTTATCTGGTCACTCATTCCTTCGGCGCGACCGGCGAGCGCGTCGGACGCCTCGTCGCCGATCACCACGAGCACGGCACGCGGATCCGCCGCAACGATGCCTGGAAGCGCCCGTTCGACGAATTCCAGCAGACCCTTGCGGCGAGTGAGCCGCCCTACCGACAACAAGACCTTTCGCCCGTTCAGCCCGTGATGCGACCGCCATGCTGCGGCCGGATCCGGTGACGACTCCGGCGCCGGCTCCACGCCCGGGTGAAGCACACTGATCCTCTCTGCCGGCACTCCAGCGCGCAGAGCCAGTTCGGCGGTATTCCGACTGTTGGTCAGGCACAGATCGAAGCGCCGGATTAGCGGCAACCACACCCGCCGGTACACCGGATGCGGCACCACGATATCCAGGCCATGCAGATACACCACGCAACGAGCGCGCCGCATACGCGCAGCAATCAGCACGATCGGGGCGACCAGGCCGCTCCCGGCAAAAGCGAAATCAAGAGGCCGGCTGAGCGCCGCACCAAACGCGTTCCAGGCCGCCCTCAGCAGGAACCGGCCCAGACCGGAAGAGCCAGTCTCACGTACGACAGCGCCATCGGGCATCCACGCGCCGCATCCGGGAGGCCCCACCACTTCCAGATGAGCGCGTCGCGCGAGCTCGAGCACAACGTGATGGTTCAACCGCTCCATGCCCCCAACCAGAGGCGGAAGGTTCCTGCTGACGACAAGCATGCGCGGATGTACAGGGTTCATGGCTCACCGAAGCTCACGAACGGGATACCGAGCAACGGTGGTAGACCTGGTATTGCCAGCGCACGGGCCAAACGGCCAGCGCCAGCGCCTGGAGCATTCTCACGGGCCACGCCAACGGCGATCCCCTGATAATCCACGATCGGCTCAATGGGTGCAGATCGCGCCAACGCGCCTCCACGCGGAGGCCGGCAGCAGCAAAAAGTTGCTGCCATTGGTCAAGCGAGAGCACGTCTTCCTTCACGGCTTTCTGCTGGGTTCCACCGTACAAGCCGAGCCGTCGTGTCAGGAAACCGGCGTTAGGCACGAGCAGCACGATCAGGCCGCCCGGCTTAAGTACACGACGCATTTCCAGAAGTGCCGCCGGCTTGTCCAGGAAGTGCTCCAGCGAGCCCATACAGGTGACGATGTCGAACGCGGCCGTGGCAAAGGGCAGCGTTTCGGCGGTACCGCAATGGAATTCGCCTTCGGGCAGGCGCCGGCGGCATGCATCGATCGCTCTTTCGGACAAGTCGATGCCCGCCACCGCGCGCGCGCCGTGTTCGCGGAAATAGCTCAACCATTCACCGGTGCCGCAGGCGACATCGAGCACGGCCCGTCCTTCGAATGGCCCGAAACGCCGCGCGACCGATCGACAGTGCCACGGTAGCCGGGTGTCGTTTCCGATCACGGCGTAGTACTTGCGGTCGTAGAAATCGCGGATTTCGTCGAATCCGTCGTTTGATCTGGTCATTGGAGTGGCCGCTCGTTTCGCTGTTGCATCGGCGTGGCCGACGCGCCCTTTTTGCCACGCAAGTAGGTCTAGTCGCCCAACCGGTACATCAGCGCGGTGATCTGTTCGGATATGAGTCCGATCAAGAACACAATGACCGCCGCGCTCCACAAAAGCGTGCTGCCATTGGTCAGACGACCGAAGTGCAGGTACGTCCACAGGTAGTTCAAGCAGCCCAGCAGGAAGAACACCACGCTCGCTGGCGCAAACAGCTTCAACGGCGAATACAGCGTGGCGATCTTGAAGATGATCAGCAGGAATCTGAGTCCATCCCGCAGCGGACGGATGTGGCTCTTGCCCACGCGCTGGGCTGCCCTGATCGGCACGTAGGCGACCGGGTAGGCGCTACGGAAGAAGGCCATGGTGCTGGTGGTGGGATAGGAAAACCCGTTGGGCAACAGGTACAGGAACTCGCGGAATTTCTCGGCGCGCACGGCGCGGAACCCGGAGGTAAGGTCGAGCACCGGGTGACCGGTCATGCGCGTTGCAAGCCAGTTGTAGAAGGTGTTCGCCAGCCCCCGTCCCACGCCGGCCTGGCTTCCCCAGTCACGCGCGCCGATGGCCATGTCGTAGCCTTCCTGGAGCTTGGCGAGCAGGCGGTCGATGTCCTCCGGGTCGTGCTGGCCGTCGCCGTCCATGAAGACCAGCCATTCGCCCCGGGCCGCCCGCGCGCCGCGCTTGATCGCCGCGCCGTTGCCCATCGAATAGGGCGAGGACAGGCAATCGACCGCGTTGGCGGCGCAGATGGCCCGCGTGTCATCCGTCGAGCCGTCGTCGACCACGATGATTTCCGCATCCGGCTGCGCGGTAC
>NZ_DASSES010000108.1:0-10393 GCF_035695185.1 Frateuria sp. | reverse complement strand
AAGCCGCCGCGCCGGAAGGCGAAGCCAAGCCCGCCGAGAAGAAGTAAGCCTTTCCGGGCCTCCCGCACGTGCGGGAGGCCCGGCCATCGGCTCAAGGCATGGCTGGACTCAAGCTCATCGTCGGCCTGGGCAACCCCGGCGCCGAATACCTCCGGACCCGGCACAATGCCGGGTTCTGGTTTGTGGACGCACTGGCATCGGGCCAGGGCGAGCGTTTCGCCTTCGACGGCAAGCTGCACGGCGAGGCCTGCCGCGTGCGCATCGGTGGCGACAGCGTATGGCTGCTCAAGCCGTCCACCTTCATGAACAAGAGCGGCATCGCGGTTGCCTCCGCGCTGCGCTACTACAAGATCCAGCCCGACGAGTGCCTGGTAGCGCACGACGAGCTGGACCTGCCGGCCGGGACCGTGCGGATGAAGTTCGATGGCGGCCACGGCGGCCAGAACGGGCTTCGCGACACCATCCAGCATCTCGGGCATGGCAAGTTCCACCGCCTGCGCATCGGCATCGGTCATCCGGGCCACAAGGACAAGGTCACGCCGTGGGTGCTCGGCAAGCCCTCCGCGCAGGACGAGGACGCGATCCTCGACGGCATCGCCCGCGCGCTCGACGTGCTGCCCTTGGCGGTAGGCGGACAGTTCGACAAGGCGATGCAGCAGTTGCATACGGCCGGCCCGTGACGGCCGCACGATAACGTGCGCCGCAGGCGGTCGGCCGCCACCCGACAATCGGCCAGATGATTCCTGCCCAGGCGGGAAGCGTCGGCCAAGAAACAGACATCCGGAGTCACCATGGGCATCAAATGCGGCATCGTCGGCCTGCCCAACGTCGGCAAGTCCACCCTGTTCAACGCGCTGACCAAGGCCGGCATCGCCGCGGCCAACTTCCCGTTCTGCACGATCGAGCCGAACGTGGGCGTGGTGCCGGTGCCGGATGAGCGCCTCAATGCGTTGGCCGCCATCGTCAATCCGCAGAAGGTGGTTCCGACCGCGGTCGAGTTCGTCGACATCGCCGGCCTGGTCGCCGGCGCATCGAAGGGCGAAGGCCTGGGCAACAAATTCCTGGCGCATATCCGCGAGGTGGATGCGATCGCGCACGTGGTGCGCTGCTTCGAGCACGGCGACATCGTGCACGTGGCCGGCAAGGTCGATCCCATCGCCGACATCGAGACGATCGACACCGAGCTGGCGCTGGCGGACCTCGACTCGGTCGAGAAGGCATTGAACCGCGCCGAGCGCGCGGCCAAGGCCAATGACAAGGAAGCGCTGGCGAAGAAGCCGGTGCTGCAGAAGCTCGCCACCGCGTTGAACGAGGGCCGGTCCGCCCGCAGCGCAGGCCTGGACGAGGAAGAGAAGGCGCTGGTGCGCGACCTGTTCCTGCTCACGCTCAAGCCGCTGATGTACATCGCCAACGTGCGCGAGGACGGCTTCGAGAACAACCCGCACCTGGATGCCGTGCGCGAACGCGCCGCGGCCGAGGGCGCCGAGGTGGTGCCGGTGTGCGCGGCGATCGAGGAGGAAATGGCCCAGCTCGAGGACGCCGACCGCGACGAGTTCCTCAAGGACCTGGGGCTGGACGAGCCGGGCCTGAACCGCGTGATCCGCGCCGGCTACAAGCTACTCAACCTGCAGACCTACTTCACCGCGGGCGTCAAGGAAGTGCGCGCCTGGACGGTGAAGAAGGGCGCCACCGCGCCGCAGGCTGCCGGCGTGATCCACACCGACTTCGAGCGCGGCTTCATCCGCGCCGAGACCGTGTCCTACGACGACTTCATCCAGTACAAGGGCGAGACCGGCGCCGCCCAGGCCGGCCGCCTGCGCAAGGAAGGCAAGGACTACATCGTCAAGGATGGCGACGTGCTGCACTTCCTGTTCAACGTCTGAGGCCCGCTGCGCGGACCGGGCGGTCAGGCAGCCTTCTGCGAAAGTGGCGGGTGTTCAGTCCCCGCGCGACGGCACGCCGCCGGCGCGTCGGGCTTAAGTGCCGATTAAGCCCGCCCGCCGGAGCATCACCGCGACGGGGGGGGAGCCTTATGGAGGCTAGACACATGACCAGGCATTGGTTGGGTAAATCCGCGCTGGCGATGGCCGCGCTGCTGCTGGCGTCGACCGCGGTGTTGCCGGTGGCCGCTTCGGCGCATGACTGGCACGACCGGGGCTGGCGCGGCCGCGGCCATTACGACCGTGGATGGCACGACCGCGGCTGGCACGATCATTACCACGGGCACCACGGTTACTGGAGCGGCGGTCGCTGGATCGCCGGGGCCATCGTCGCCGGTGCAGTCATCGGCCTGGTCGACGATGCGCTCAGTCCGCCGCCACGCGAGGTCGTCTACGAGCGACCGGTTTACCGCCGTCCGGAGCGGATCGTCTACGAGGAGCCGACGGTAACCCGACGGGTAGTGGAGACGCGCACGGTCTACGAAGACAATGCGCCGCCGACCCGCTACGTGGGCTACTACGGCGACGGCGACTGAGCCGCGCGCCTGCGGAGTGAAAGGCCCGGCCATGCCGGGCCTTTTCGTGTCTGGACGTCCCGTGGTGGCGCGGCGCGTGCGCGCATCTGCCCGAGCCGCGCCGGTCAGTTTTTTCATCGTGCCTGGTCGCGGATGCCAATGGCCTCGCCCACGTCGCCGCAGATGCGACGCCGCAGGACGACTTGCAGGCCTCGCCGGCGTGCAGCAGGATGCCCGGTACGCCGCTACCCGGGTTCGGGCCATCCGCCCGCGGGTGGATGGCATGAGATCGGGCCGATGCGAAACCCCTCGGGGCGCGCGGCTGGCGACATGCCACGGTTTCCCCGGGCAGCGCCTCGCTGGGAAGGTGTGTGCGCCGGGACTCCACCAGCATGCCCGCAACCGCGCCAACTGCCACGTGTCAGCGATCTGCCATCCACTGATCACGTGTATTGAACGGGACCTGCGCCATGCTTACGGGATGCGGTGGGTCGATCTTCCCCATCAGGGCAGCGGTGGCGTGCAACGAACCGCGTCCGACCATGAAGGAGCAGGCCATGACGCAGCTGAGCCCTCTTGCCGGCGACACCCTTGCGCAGCGCTATCGACGCGTCCGCCAGCAGAGCCTGCAGTTGTGCGCCGGACTGACCGCCGAGGACATGATGGTCCAGTCGATGCCCGACGCCAGCCCGGCGAAGTGGCACCTGGCGCACACCACGTGGTTCTTCGAGCAGTTCGTGCTCGGGCGCGACCGGCATTACCGCCCGCGCGACCCGGCCTGGCACTACCTGTTCAATTCCTACTACCAGAGTATCGGGCCGATGCACGCGCGGCCGCAGCGAGGGCTTCTCTCGCGCCCCACGCTGGACGAGGTGATGGGCTATCGCCGCCACGTGGACGAGGCGATGCATGGCTTGCTGCTGCGCGAGGACGAGGGCGCGCTTGCCATGGTGGTCGAACTGGGGCTGCAGCATGAACAGCAGCACCAGGAACTGCTGCTCACCGACATCCTGCACGCGTTCTGGAGCAATCCGCTGTTGCCCGCCTATCTGCCTGGGACGGCGTCGGCTCGGGCGGCCAGTTCCCTGCCGATGCAGTTCGTGGCCGGGCGCGAAGGCGTCATCGAGATCGGCCACGCAGGCGAGGGCTTCGCGTTCGACAACGAGACCCCGCGCCACCGCACGCTGCTGGCGCCACACGCACTGGCGAACCGGCTGGTCACCAACGAGGAATATGCCGAGTTCGTCCATGACGGCGGCTACCGCGAGCCCTCGCTGTGGCTGTCCGACGGCTGGGCGACTGTCCAGCGCGAAGGATGGCAGCGCCCGCTGTACTGGCAACCGGACCTGGCCAGCAGCTTCTCCCTGGCCGGCGTGCGCGCGCTCGATCCATCCGCCCCGGTTTGCCACCTGAGCTATTACGAAGCCGATGCGTTCGCCCGCTGGGCCGGCGCACGGCTGCCCACCGAGGCCGAGTGGGAGGCCGCAGCCGGCCTGCTGCCGGTCAAGGGCAACCTGCTCGACGGCGAGCCGCGGCTGCCGCAGCCGGCCGAAGGGATGGGCCTGGAGCAGATGTACGGCGACGCATGGGAGTGGACCGCCTCGCCCTACGTCGCCTATCCGGGCTTTCGGCCCTTGCCGGGCTCGCTCGGCGAGTACAACGGCAAGTTCATGTGCGGCCAATGGGTACTCCGCGGCGGCTCGTGCGCGACCCCCGCCGGCCATGTGCGTGCCAGCTACCGCAACTTCTTCCCGCCGCAGGCGCGCTGGCAATTTGCCGGCCTGCGCCTGGCCAAGGACCGATAACGACCCTCAAGGAGCCATCGCCCATGGACATCCGTGCCCTGGACATTCACGACGGGCCGACCCCGCCCGCCAGCGGATTGCTGGAAATCGCCCGCCGCGGGCTGCGCGCGAAGCCCAAGCGCCTGCCGTCGTGGCTTTTCTACGACGCGCAGGGGTCGGCACTGTTCGAGCGCATCTGCGAGCAGCCCGAGTACTACCTGACCCGCTGTGAGACCGCATTGATGCAGGCGCACGCCGCCGGCATCGCCGACACGCTCGGCGTGGGCGTGCGTCTGGTCGAGTACGGCAGCGGCAGTGCGGTCAAGACACGCCTGCTGCTCGAAAACATGGCCGCGCCGGTGAGCTACGTACCGGTCGAGATCTCGCCCGAACCGCTGCAGCAGAGCGTGCAGCGCCTGAACGGGCAGTTCCCGCATCTGCCGGTACAGCCGCTCTGCGCCGATTTCACCCGCTCGCTGCGGCTGCCGATACCGCCGCGTGCGCCGCGGCGAACGGTGCTCTACTTCCCGGGCTCCACCATCGGCAACTTCGACGCCCGCGAAGCGACCGCTTTGCTGCGCAAGATGCGCACGGAGATGGGCGACAACGGTGGCATCCTGATCGGCGTGGACCTGAAGAAGGAGACGTCGCTGATCGAGGCGGCCTACAACGATGCCGCCGGGGTCACCGCCGAGTTCACCCTCAACATGCTGGTCCGCCTCAACCGCGAGCTGGGCTGCGACTTCGACCTCGCCGCCTTCCGGCACCGCGCGCACTACAACGCACTTGCCGGGCGGATCGAAACCAGCCTGGTCAGCCAGTGCGCACAAAAGGTGCGCGTCGGCCGCAGCCAGGTGGCGTTCGACGAAGGCGAGGCGATACGGGTGGAGATCAGCACCAAGTACTCGCTGGAGGAGTTCGCCGCGCTTGCGGCCAAGGCCGGTCTTGAGGTGCTGCGGGTGTGGCTGGATCCCGAGCGCATGTTCAGCGTGCAATATCTGGTGCGCGCCGGCTCGGTCGCACGCTGAAGGACCCGAGCAAGGCGCAGCATGGCGCGTGCCCCAGCTCCGCCGGGGCAGGCACCGCGCCAGCACCGGCACCAGGGGCGCCGGGATCCGGGAGCACCGCGTAGAATCAGCGCCCCGTTCACCCGCCCGAGCACGATGTCTCCCGTCGCCGCCGCCACGCCTGCGTCCCAGCTGGATGCGCTTTTCCTGCCGCTCGCTACCGGCGAACTGCACTTGCCCGGCGAGGGCCGGGTGCTGTTCCTGCGCGCTCGCGACGGGGCGCCGGTGCGCGCGTTCGCCCGTGCCGGCTGGCTCTGCGAGCAGAGTTTCAAGCCGTTCGCGGACGAACTCCGACGCGCGGGGCTGCACCTCGGCGAGCCTGCCGGCGACGAGCGGTTTGCGCTCGTCCTCGTGCTGCCGCCGCGCCAGCGTGACGAGGCCCGCGTGCTGTTCGCCCGGGCCGCGCGCCACCTGCAGCCGGGCGGCATCGTACTGGCCGCCGCGCCCAACGCCGAAGGCGCGAAATCCGCCGAGGCGGATCTCGCGCGGCTGTTCGGCCCGGTGCGCAGCATGTCCAAGCACAAGTGCCGGGTATTCTGGGCAAGTGCCGGCGAGGCGATGGATGCCGCGCTGCTGGCCGAATGGGAGGCGCTCGATGCGCCGCGCCGGATCGCCGGTGGCTATGTCAGCCGGCCGGGTCTGTTCGCCTGGGACCGCGTCGATGCCGCCTCCGCGCTGCTCGCCGCGCATCTACCGGATGACCTGCACGGCCGGGTGGCAGACCTCGGGGCCGGCTATGGCTATCTCGCCGCGCACGTCGTTGCACGCTGCCCGGGCGTCACGGCCGTGGACCTCTACGAGGCGGAAGCGCGTGCGCTCGGGCCGGCCCGCATCAACCTCGCCGAGGCCGTCGCGGCGAGCGGGCGCCAGGTGACAGTGAACGTGCACTGGCACGACGTCACGGCTGGACTGTCGCCGCCCTGCGACGCGGTCGTCACCAACCCGCCGTTCCACCAGGGACGTGCGGACCTGCCGGAACTCGGTCGCGCTTTCATCGAGGCTGCCGCCGATGCACTGCTGCCGCACGGACGCCTGTGGCTGGTCGCCAACCGGCACCTGCCTTACGAGGCCACGCTCGCCGCGCGTTTCGCACAGGTCCGCACGCGGGTGATCCAGGACGGCTTCAAGGTGATCGAGGCAGTGCGCGCATGAAGCTGTTACGCCTGATCGCCAACCTGGGTTACGGCAGCCGCAAGGAGGTGACGCAGCTGTTTCGCGAAGGGCGGATCACCGACGCGACGGGCGAGGTGCTCTATGCCGACGACAAGGTCGCGCATGCGGACATCCGCGTCGACGGCGGGCCGCTCGACCCGCCCACCGGGCTGGTGCTGCTGATGCACAAACCGGTCGGCTACACCTGCTCACGCAAGGACGCCGGCCGCCTGGTCTACGACCTCCTGCCGCCGCGCTGGCGCCGGCGCGAACCCGCGCTGTCCACCGTCGGTCGACTCGACCGCGACACCTCCGGCCTGCTTCTGCTCACCGACGATGGTGCGCTGCTGCACCGGATCATCTCGCCGAAGGCGAGCGTCGCCAAGATCTACGAGGCGACGCTCGCCCGCGACCTGCGCGGCGACGAAGGTGACCTTTTCGCCAGCGGCACGCTGATGCTGGAGTCCGAGACCACGCCACTGGCACCCGCGCGACTGGAGGTGCTCGAACCGCGGCGCGCGCGGCTGACCGTCACCGAAGGGCGCTACCACCAGGTGCGCCGGATGTTCGCCGCCACCGGCAACCACGTCGAGGCGCTCGAGCGCGTGGCGATCGGGCGACTGGGGCTCGATGGGCTGGCACCGGGCGGATGGCGTGCGCTGGATCCCGCCGAAGTCGCCAGGGTCTTCGATTAGGCTGCCGGGGCGATGCCCGCGCTCAGGGCAAGGCTGGCCGATCGCCTACAGGAGCGCCACCGGCGTGGGCAGTGGCGGGCCGTACCATTTGCGCCGCTCGTCCCGGCATCCGGGGCTGCCCATCGCGTACTTGCGGCAGAGCGACGGGCGTTGCGCGTAGATCGTGCAGCGCGACGTATTCGGATCCACAGCGGCGCACCAGCCATCGCTGCCCTTGGCGAGGATGGCCAGCCCGTGGTCGTCGTGCGTCACCAGCCACTCGGGGACGTCGTCCTCGGGCATCAGGACCACGGTCAGCCGGCAGCACACTGCCTCGCAGGCGCTGCACTGTACGGAGGGGTCCACGCTCGATGCGTAGGCGTCGTTTTCGAACTCGTCATCCACGCGCCAGTATGGGGCTTCCGCCAGATCGGAAAGCTAAACATTCGTGTTTTCGGCGGCGGATGGCACGAACGCCGGGTGACGGACCGGCGTGCGATCATCCGGCGATGCGTTGGGACTTCGACAATGCCCTCCTGCGCGAACTCCCGGGCGATCCCGAGCATGGGCCGCGGCTGCGCCAGGTGGAGGCTGCCTACTCGTGCGTGCAACCCACGCCCGTGCCCGCACCGCACGTGGTGGCGTGGTCGGCCGACATGGCGGCCATCCTGGGGCTGTCTCGGCAGGACGTCGAAAGCCCCGAGTTCGCCCGCGTCTTTGGCGGAAACGCGCTGCTCCCAGGCATGCAGCCGTGGGCAAGCAATTACGGCGGGCATCAGTTCGGCGTGTGGGCCGGACAGTTGGGGGACGGTCGTGCCATCTCGCTGGGCGAGGTGCTGGACGCGCGCGGGCAGCGCTGGGAGCTGCAACTGAAAGGCGCCGGCCCCACGCCGTACTCGCGTGGGGCGGACGGCCGCGCGGTGTTGCGATCCTCGATCCGCGAGTTCCTCTGCAGCGAGGCGATGCACCACCTGGGGATCCCCACCACGCGCGCGTTGTGCCTGCTCCAGACCGGCGAGCCCGTCGTGCGCGACATGTTCTACGACGGCCATCCGCGCGAAGAGCCGGGGGCGATCGTCTGCCGGGTGGCCCCTTCCTTCATCCGCTTCGGCCACTTCGAGCTGCCCTACGCGCGCAATGACGTGGCGTTGCTGCGCCAATGGGTCGACTTCACGATCCGTCGCGATTTCCCGCAGCTGCGCGGGCAGGGCGAGGCGTTGTACGCGGATTGGTTCGGCGAGGTGTGCGAACGCACCGCGCGGCTGATGGCGCACTGGATGCGGGTGGGTTTCGTCCACGGCGTGATGAACACCGACAACATGTCGGTCCTGGGCCTGACCATCGACTACGGCCCCTACGGCTGGATCGACGATTACGACCCGGATTGGACGCCCAACACCACCGATGCCGTGCGCCGGCGCTACCGCTTCGGCCAGCAGCCCAACGTGGCGTGGTGGAATCTCACCCGCCTGGCCAGCGCGTTGTCGCCGCTGTTCGGCGACGTCGCTCCGTTGCAGGCAGGACTCGATCGCTACGTGAGCACCTGGGAAGCCGCCGACCGGGCCAACGTCGCCGCGAAGCTGGGCCTGGCACAGGCGGGAGACGAAGACCTGGAGCTGCGCGATGACCTGCACGCGTGGATGCGCGATGCCAGGGCCGACATGACGCTCACCTGGCGAGCGCTGGCCGACCTGGACGCGGCTGCGCCCTCGCCGGACGTGCTGGCCGGCGCGTACTACGACGAGGAGCGGCGGCTCGCCGCCGAGCCTGCCCTGCGCGAATGGCTGCAACGCTATGCCGCGCGCCTGCGCCAGGACCCGCTGCCGGCCGGCCATCGCCGCCGCCGCATGCAGCAGGCCAGTCCCCTGTACGTATTGCGCAACTACCTGGCCCAGGAGGCGATAGAGCGCGCGGAGCAGGGCGACTATGCCCTGGTGCACGAGCTTCTGGATGTCATGCGCCACCCATACGACGCCCGCCCCGGCCGCGAACGCTTCGCGCGCAGGCGCCCGGACTGGGCGGAGCAGCGTGCCGGATGCTCGATGCTGTCCTGCAGTTCCTGATTCCGACGCCGGCGGCGGCGCTGACGCCTGGCGTTCCTACCGCAGCGAGCTGCCGACGAACTGCCTCAGCTGAAGGGCACTGAGCGCACCCGCCTGCCGGGCGACTTCACGGCCGCCCTTGAGCAGGGCGAGCGTGGGAATGCTGCGAATGCCGAAGCGCTGTGAGAGCTGGGGTTGCGCGTCGGTGTCCACCTTGGCCAGGCGCAGCCGCGGTTCGAACTCGCGGGCCGCCTCGGCGAACACCGGGGCGAAACCGCGACAAGGGCCGCACCAGGTCGCCCAGAAGTCGATCAGCACGGGCAGGTCGCCACGCCCGGCCACCGCATCGAAGTTGGCCGCCGTCAGCTCGACCGGCCTGCCCTCGAACAATGCCTGCTTGCAGCGGCCGCATGCCGGGTGCTCGGCGAGGCGTTCGGAGGGCACCCGGTTGAGCGCGCTGCAGTGAGGGCAGGGGACGGACAGCGGGGTGGACATGGCATGCCTCCGGTTGGCCTTCCGGCGATATGGCGACGGACATGCGCAGTGCAAGCGATCCCGGCGTCGTGGGGAGGCATCGATCGCCCGTGTAAAAATGGCCGCCGCTGCCAATTTCGCCGTCGCGAACTGTTGACACATCCGAGGCCGCTCGCGAGAATAGCCGTTCTTTGTTGGAGGGATACCCAAGCGGCCAACGGGGGCAGACTGTAAATCTGCTGGCTTACGCCTTCGGTGGTTCGAATCCACCTCCCTCCACCATCAAGACGAGTTCCGCGCAGGGCCTGGTCTCGAGCCGGGAGTTGCACCAGGCGGGAGTAGTTCAATGGTAGAACCTCAGCCTTCCAAGCTGATGGTGCGGGTTCGATTCCCGTCTCCCGCTCCATTGATCTCGTCATAGGTTTTCAGGGTCCGGCCGGATGCCGGGCTATTCGCCACCCGGGATGGATGGCTGAAAGTACTTCGCTCATGTAGCTCAGTCGGTAGAGCACTTCCTTGGTAAGGAAGAGGTCACAGGTTCGATTCCTGTCATGAGCACCATCTCACGCGGCTGCCGCCGGTCGCTCCGGGCCTACGGCAGGTTTTCTTTTTTTCATTGACTCCATCGGGGTTTAGCGCGCATGGCAAAGGGTAAATTCGAACGCACCAAGCCGCACGTGAACGTCGGCACGATCGGCCACGTGGACCACGGCAAGACGACGCTGACGGCGGCGCTGACCAAGGT
>NZ_DASSES010000107.1:0-63901 GCF_035695185.1 Frateuria sp. | reverse complement strand
GCGCGCGGCGGTCCGCCCCGCGGGCCCCACGTAGCCGGTTGCCTCCAGTTCGAACCAGTAGGGCGCCAGGCCCTGGATGCCGAAGGCGACCCATTGGCGGTCCGGCCCTTCGCCGGTGTCCGTGCGCACGCCCAGTTGCGTGTCCCAGAACGCGGCGACGGCATGGCGCCAGAGCAGCTCGACGTCGGCGCCCTCGATCCGGCCGCGGCTGCGCTCGCCCTCGGTACGCAGCCACAGTTTGTCGAGGCTGCCGCCCACGCCGCCCTGGATTTCCCACTGCTGCCCGTTGCCGTTCGGCCCATGGAAGGCTTCCAGCCGGTCCACCTGCAGCGAGGCGAACCTGGCCTGGTCTTCCATCGCCATGCCGATCCCGTGCATGGGACCGAGGCGCACGCCCTCGGAGTAATCCGGATCGCGCGCACCGGGCGGTGGGTTGCCGCCCTGCATGGGGCCCATGGCGTGGGCCACGGATGCCTGCGCCGGATGCCGCATGGCCGGGTCGTGCGACATGGCTTGCGACCCGTGCATCGCGTGGCCACCGGCCGGATGCATGGGCGCGGCCGGCGGTGCGGCCTCCTGCCTGCCGTGGGCATGCGTCGCAGCCGGCATGGCGTGGTGGTCCATGCCGGGCATGCCCATCTCCTGCGCGCGGGCGGCGGGTAGCCAGGCGGCAACGGCCAGCGCCAGGCCGGCAAGCGGGGTCAGGCGCCTCATGACACCACCACCTCGCGGAACATGCCCGCCTCCATGTGGTAGAGCAGGTGGCAGTGGTAAGCCCAGCGTCCCGGGTTGTCGGCGGTCACGCGGTAGCTGACGCGCTGGGCGGGCTGCACGTTGATGGTGTGCTTGCGCACCAGCACGTTGCCGCGCGCATCCTCCAGGTCGCTGAACATGCCGTGCAGGTGGATCGGGTGGTTCATCATCGTGTCGTTGGCCAGGACGATGCGCAGGCGCTCGCCGCGGCGGAAGTGGATGGGCGTGGCCTCGGCGAAGGGCACGCCGTCGAACGACCAGAGGAACCGTTCCATGTTGCCGGTCAGGTGCAGCTCGATCTCGCGCGCGGGTTCGCGCGGGTCGGGCGGCGGGTCGAGCGCGCGCAGGTCGGCGTAGGTGAGCACGCGGCGGCCGTTGTCGCGCAGGCCGACGCCGGGGTCGTCCAGGCTGGTACGCGGCATGTCCACGCGCATGTCCACGCCGGGGCCGTATTCGGTGCGTGCGTGGCTGACCGCACGGCTGCCCATGTCCATGCCGGAAGCGGGTCCGGTCCCGGCGTGGGTCGCATGTTCCGCCCCGGAGCCCTCCCGGTGCGAGCGGGACGGGGAACCGTCCATCGCCCCCATCATGTCCCGCATGTCCAGCCACACGCGCGGGTCCAGCGCTGGCACCTCGGCCTGCATGCCCTGGCGTGGCGCCAGCGTGCCGCGGGCATAGCCGGTGCGGTCGATCGACTGGGCGAACAGCGTGTAGGCACGCGCGTCCTTCGGCTCGATGATCACGTCGAAGGTTTCGGCCACGGAAATGCGGAACTCATCCACCGGCACCGGCACGATGTCCTGGCCGTCGGCGGCCACGACGGTCATCTCCAGGCCGGGGATGCGCACGTCGAAGATGGTCGAGGCCGAGCCGTTGATGAAGCGCAGGCGGATCCGCTCGCCGGGTTGGAACAGGCCGGTCCAGTTGCCGGCCGGCGCAGTGCCGTTCATCAGGTAGGTGTAGGCGGTGCCGCCGACGTCGGCCAGGTCGGTGGGGTTCATGCGCATCCGCTGCCACATGCGGCGCATGGCCAGGGACTCGCCCAGGCCATGCGCGCGCGCGTCGCGCAGGAAGTCCGCGACGGTAGGCTGGTGGAAGTTGTAGTAGTCGCTGCGCTTCTTCAGGCGTGCGTAGATGCGCGCGGGGTCGGTGTCGGTCCAGTCGTTGAGCATCACGACGTAGTCGCGGTCGGCCGGATGGCGCTCGGGGCGCGCCGGGTCGATCACCAGTGCGCCGAACAGGCCGGTCTGCTCCTGGAAATGCGAGTGCGCGTGGTACCAGTAGGTGCCCGCCTGGCGCACGTCGAAGCGGTAGGTGAAGGTCTCGCCCGGGGCGATGCCGTCGAAGGAAAGGCCGGGCACGCCGTCCATGTCGAACGGCAGGACGATGCCGTGCCAGTGGATCGAGGTGGCCTCGCGCAGGCGGTTGGTGACGCGCAGCGTGACGGTGGTGCCTTCCTTCCAGCGCAGCAGCGGTCCCGGCAGGCTGCCGTTGACCGTGGTGGCGGGTCGGATGCGGCCGGTGAAGTCGACCAGCGTCTGCCCGACCTCGAGGTGGAAATCGGTGCCGGCGAGTACGCCTGGCGGCTGGACCGCGGCCTGCGCGCGCGTTGGGCGCACGAGTCCCAGTCCGGCGGCCATGCCACCCGCGGCCAGGCCAAGGACGAAGCGACGGCGCGACAGGTCGACCGTCGGGAAAGCGGAAATCGGTTTCATGCTGCTGCTCTGGCGTGCGCATCGAACGGATGCGCGGATCACACGCCATGGCGCAAGCGGCGCGCATGGCCTCCCGGAACGTGCGAAAGGTCAGGCCAGCGGTGGTCGCAGCGGCGGCGCGAAGCCGGAGAGTGGTGCCTCGATCGGGCGAGGCGGGGCGTAACGGGACGGGAGCATCGGCACGGCAGCCAGGCCGGCCGGCGTGGAGGGCAACACGCCCGCGCAGGGCAGGGCGCATGGACAGGGGTGCGTGGCGTGCCGGCCGGGTTGGCCGGCGTGGTCGCCGCAGCAGCCGGTCGCGTCCAGGTGCATTGAGCCGTGCGTTGCGTGGGCGTGCGCCGTCGGCGTGGCAGCCATGCGCGGCGATGCGCCGAGCGGTGCCAATGCCAGCATCAGCCAGGCAAGCACGGCCAGCGCCAACAGGCAACGCGGACGCCGGCGGGGACGGAGGAAAACGACCATGTCCGCAGCGTAGCCAACGTGCCACACCCGCTCAACCATGGAGCAGGCTCCAAGCGCGTCGAGCGGGTCGCGAGACCTCTCTTTCCGCGGACGAACCGCCGGTGCACGCCTGGTGGAGGTGGGGCGCACCTGTGCGCAACCGTCATCTTTAGGTCGATTACCCGGCACGCCCGGCTCTCACCCCGCCCCGTTCCCCGCATGGAAGAGGGAGTTCACCTTGCGCCTGTGCGCCTGCCTTAAGCTGGCCCGGGCGATACGGAGCGGAGCTGGCCATGATCGACACGACGCGGGCACTGTCCACGCTGCTGCTGGTGCTCGACCTGTTCGGCACGTTCGTGTTCGCGCTCAGCGGGGCGCTGGTCGCCGTGCGGCGCGGGCTGGACCTGTTCGGCGTGCTGGTGCTCGCCTTCGCGGCGAGCAGCGCCGGCGGCATCGCCCGCGACCTGCTGATCGGCGCCACGCCGCCGGCCGCCATCGAAGACTGGCGTTATCTCGGGGTATCCCTGCTGGCCGGGCTGCTGACGTTCTACCGCCACGCGGATATCGAGCGGATGCGCAACCCGATGCAATTGTCGGACGCGGCAGGCCTGGCACTGTTTGCCGTCGCCGGCGCACAGAAGGCGTTGGCCTACGGCCTCCCGCCGGGCATGGCCGCACTGCTGGGCATGCTCACCGGCATCGGCGGGGGCATGCTGCGCGACGTCCTGGTCTCGGAGATCCCGACGGTGCTGCGCGCCGAACTCTATGCCGTGGCCGCGCTGGCCGGCGCCGGTGTCGTCGTACTCGGCGACCTGCTGCACATGCCGCCGGCGGCGACCACCCTGACGGGTGCCGGCTTGTGCTTTGGCCTGCGCTACATGGCCATCCGCTACGGCTGGCGACTGCCGGTCGCGCAGTCCACGGACCAGGGCAGGCAGCGGTAGCGGTGCGGACGGCTCGGCCCTGGCCATCCGGTGGCCGACCGGCCCAGCCGTCACATGCGCCTAGCGTGATGCGGGCTAGCGTGGTACCTGCGGCGCACGCCGCGCCGCTGCCGAGGACCCATGGATACCGAACAGGTTCCCAACCGCAGCATCGTGGTAATCGGTGGCTCCTCGGGTGCGACGGCTCCCTTGAAGGCGCTGTTGAACGGGCTGCCGGCGGACCTGGCCGCGGCGGTCTTCGTCGCGCTGCATGTGCCCGCGCGCAGTAGCGGCATCCTCGCCACCGTGGCCTCCGCGGTGAGCCATCTGCCGGTGCGCCAGGCCGAAGACGGCATGGCGATCGAGCCGGGCAACGTCTACCTGGCGGTACCCGATCGCCACCTGATCCTGACTCGTGGACGCATCCTGCTGGGACGCGGGCCACGCGAGAACCTGGTGCGCCCGGCGATCGATGCGTTGTTCCGCTCGGCCGCAGCCGCCTACGGCTCCCAGGTGATCGGCATCGTCCTGTCCGGGATGCTCAACGACGGCGCGGCCGGCCTGGAGGCGATCAAGCGTTGCGGCGGCGTGGCGCTGGTGCAGGATCCGGACGATGCCCTGGCCGACGAGATGCCGCGCAGCGCGCTGGCCGCGGTCGACGTCGACCTCACGGTGCCCGGTGCGCGGTTGGGCGACGTCCTGTCGGACCTGGTGCGCGAACCGGCAGGCTGGCCCCGCCCGGTGCCCCCGGACATCCAGCTCGAAGTGAACATCGCGGCTGGCGAGCGGGTCGACAGCGAAGTCATGCAGCGTGTGGCGGACCCCGCGCCGCTGACCTGCCCGCAGTGCGGCGGGGTGATGTCGGAGATGCGCGAGGGCAACACGTTGCGCTACCGCTGCCAGGTCGGTCACGGGCTTACCGCCGACGTGCTGGCCAAGGAGCAGGAGGCGACCGTGGACGAGGCGATGCGGACCGCGTTGCGGATCATCGGGGAACGCGCCGAGCTGGTCTCGCGCATGGCCCGGGACGCACGCGGCGCGGGGCGGTCGGCGATCGCCGACACCTACGAGGAACGGGCGCAGGAGTACCGCCGGTATGCCGAGGCGATCCGCCGCGCGGTGCTCAAGTCCATGGGCAGCCCGGCGCCGGACGGTCCGCTGGAGGGCGAGGGGTAACCCGGCCATCGCGGCCCGATGCGTCTGCTTGGCTTTTCCCCGGATTGGCACGATGCTTACCTCCGGCGCCGGAGTGCGCCGTGCCCCGTGCGACCCAGCCACCTGACTTGCCAGCCATGAATGACGAAGCGAGCACAACGGCGGTCGCCGCCGAGCCCCGTTTGGAAGATCGAGCAGCGACCCCCGTGATCCTGGCGGTCGGTGCCTCCGGCGCCGAAACCGAGGCGCTGGCGCGTCTTCTCGCCATGCTCCCCAACGGACCGGACCTGAGCATCGTGGTAGTGCTGCGCGACCGCGAGGCACTGGACGAGCATCGGCTGCAGGAGCTGCTGGCACCACACTCGCGCACGCTGGTGACGGCCGCCGAGGGCGCGCCCATCCAGGGCGGGCGCCTGTACCTGCCGCCGCCGGGCATGCTCGCGACGCTGGAGGAAGGACGTTTCCGCCTGCGCCCCACCGAGCAGCAGCCGGGCGAGCGCGGCACCATCGACACCTTCTTCGTCTCCATGGCGCAGGACCAGGACGGCAACACCATCGGCCTGGTCCTGGGCGAGACCGACGGCGACGGCACGCTGGGCATGAGTACGATCAAGGAGGCGGGCGGGCTGACCCTGGCGATCGCGCCGACGAACGGCGCCGCCCAGGAGCACGGCGAAGCGGTAGGCACGCGGGCGCTGGCCGACTACGCGCTGCCGATGGAACAGATTCCCGACCGCATCGCGCTGTACATGCGCCATTTCGCGCGCCTGCGCGAAGCGGCAGCGAGCGATGCGCGCTCGGCGGGCGAGCTCGAACGGCTGGCGCATGTCGCGACGATCCTGCGCAACCACACCGGGCACGATTTCCACGGGTACAAGCGGGCGACGTTCCTGCGTCGCGTGCAGCGGCGCATGCAGGTCGTGCAGGCCGATACGCTGGATGCCTACATCCAGACGCTGCAGGCCCATGCCGAGGAGTCGCGCAACCTGTTCAACGACCTGTTGATCGGCGTGACCCAGTTCTTCCGCGATCCGCGCGAGTTCGAATTCGTGCAGACCCACGTGGTGCCGCGCCTGTTCGAAGGGAAGGGGCGCAGCGACAGCCTGCGCATCTGGGTGCTCGGCTGTTCGACGGGCGAGGAGGCCTATTCGCTCGCCATCCTGCTGCGCGAGTACGCCGCGACGCTCACCGCCGCGCCGACGATCCAGATCTTCGCCAGCGACATCGACTCGCGCGCGCTGGCGGTGGCGCGGGTGGGCCGCTACCCGCAATCCATTGTCGATGACGTCTCGCCGGAACGGCTAGCGCGGTGGTTCACCAGGGAAGGGGATACCTATTGCGTGGCCAAGGAGCTGCGCGAGATGTGCGTGTTCTCCCAGCACAGCGTGGTCAAGGACCCGCCGTTCTCGCGGCTGGACATGGTGTCCTGCCGCAACCTGCTGATCTACCTGGACGCCGAGCTGCAGAGCCGGGTGGTACCGGTGTTCCATTTCGCGCTCAAGCCCGGCGGGTACCTGTTCCTGGGCAATTCCGAGAACGTCTCGCGCTATGCCAGGCTGTTCGTGCCGCTCGAGCGCAACTTCCGGGTGTTCCAGAAAATCGAGACCAGCGAGCGGGTCCGGGCCGAGTTCCCGTTCGCGCCTTCGACCCGCTCGAACGGATCGCCGGAACTGCCGCGCCCGCGCACCCCCAACCAGGGCCTGGTGCGGCTGGGCGAGCGGGTGGCCGAGCGCCACGCGCCGGCCTACGCGATCATCGACCGGCACTTCGACGTGGTGCACTTTTCCGCGCAGGCGGGACGGTTCATCCACCCGGGCGGCGGCACGCCCAGCCTCAACCTGCTCAACCTGGTTCATCGGGACCTGCGCCTGGACCTGCGCGGCGCGCTCAATCGCGCCGCAAGCGAGAACCGCGTGGTACGCGTCGATGGCCTGCAGATGGAGGTGTGCGGCGACCCGGTCACGGTCGACCTGGTCATCGAGCCGGCCGGTGACGGCATGCAGGCGCCGGCCGGCTACGTGGTGCTCTTCAAGGATGGCACGGCGATGCCCGGGGGCGAGGCGCTGGTGGCAGGCAGTACCGCGTCGCGCGACGAGCACGTGCGTTCGCTGGATGCCGAGCTGCGGACGACCCGCGAGCGCCTGCAGTCGATGATCGAGGAACTGGAGAGCACCAACGAGGAGCTCAAGTCGTCCAACGAGGAGTACCAGTCACTCAACGAGGAACTGCAGAGCGCCAACGAGGAACTGGAGACCTCCAAGGAGGAATTGCAGTCGGTCAACGAGGAAGTGACCACGGTCAACGGCGAGCTGGCCCACCGCGTGCAGGAGCTGGCGCACGCCAACAGCGACCTGAAGAACCTGCTGGAAAGCACGCAGATCGCCACCGTGTTCCTCGACAACGAGCTGCGCGTCACCAACTTCACGCCGGCGGTGGCCGACATCTTCCCGCTGGTGGAAAGCGACCTGCACCGGCCGATCGCCGACATGAAGTCGCGCGTGCACTACGAGGAGCTGCAGGACGACGCGCGCCGTGTGCTGCGCACGCTCGCAGTGATCGACCGGGAGGTCGGCAACCCGCAGACCGGTGCGCGGTACATGGTCCGCATCCTGCCGTATCGCAGCATCGACAACTTCATCGGCGGCGTGGTGGTCACGTTCACCGACGTCACGCCGCGGGTGCGGGCCGAGCGCGCCCTGCGCGAAAGCGAGCAGCGGCTTCGCACGCTGATGGAAGGCATCCCGCAACTGGTCTGGCGTGCACAGAGCGGCGGGCACTGGACCTGGTCGAGCCCGCAGTGGACGACGTACACGGGGCAGGGTGAGGCCGAAAGTCGCGGGCTCGGCTGGCTGAAGGCCATCCACCCGGATGACCGCGAGGCATGCATGCAGGCCTGGGCCGCATCGTCCTCGAGCGGCACCATGGACATGGAGCAGCGCATCCACAGCGCGGCCGACAACACCTACCGCTGGTTCCACACCCGCAGCACGGCGCTGCGGGACGAACGCGGCGAGATCGTCGAGTGGCTGGGCACCTCCACCGAGATCGACAGCCTGCGGCGCATGCAGGACGAGCAGGGTGTGCTGGTGGCCGAGTTGCAGCACCGCACGCGCAACCTGATCACGGTGGTGCAGGCGATCGCCTCGCAGACACTGCAGCGCTCGACCTCGCTCGAGGAATTCCGGGACGCCTTCAACGATCGCCTGGGTGCGCTGTCGCGCGCACAGAGCCTGCTGTGTCGGTCGGACAAGGCCCCGGTCACGCTCGAAGCGCTGCTGCGTATGGAACTGAGTGCGGTGGGCGCGGACCTGGGCGGCGAGAAGGTCAGCTTTGGCGGCCCCGACGTGGTGCTGCGCAAGTCGGCGGTGCAGACCCTTTCCCTGGCCTTGCACGAGCTTGCCACCAATGCACGCAAGTACGGCGCGCTGACCACCCCGGCCGGCCACCTGCGGGTCACCTGGGAGGTCGTGCCCGATGGCGACGAGGGAAGCCACGTGGTGCTGGACTGGCGCGAGGACGGCCTGCAGCCGAGCACGACGGGGTCGACGGGCGGCGGCTACGGACGCATGCTCATCGAACGGGCGCTGCCCTACAATCTGGACGCCAGGACGACGTACGAACTGGTAGACACGGCACTGCGTTGCACGATCGCACTTCCGCTCGGCGCCAAGCTGGCGCCACATGGAGAGACCTGAGACATGCCTGCCGTACGGGACATGGTCGGACGCCGCATCCTCGTGGTGGAAGACGAGTTCCTGCTCGCCTATGCGCTGGTGGACATGCTCGAGGACCGCGGCGCCGAAGTGCTCGGCCCGACCATGTCGGTGGACCAGGCGCTCGGGCTGATCGAAGGCACCACCCGCCTGGACGGCGCGTTGCTCGACATCAACCTGCACGGCGAGATCTCCTTCGCCGTCGCCGATGCGCTGGCCGAGCGCGGCATCCCCTTCACCTTTGCCACGGGCTACGACGAAAGCGTCATTCCGGCCCGGTTCGCCGACGTTCCCTGTCACCAGAAGCCACTGGATCCGCACCGGGTGCTCGCCGACCTGATTCGCTGAGGTCGGCGGGGAACGGATCCGGTTCCGCCCTGGTCAAGGTGCGGGAACGTTCGCCCGCGAGTGCAGTGAGCAGCCTGCATCCGGTGCGCGTGGAGTGGATCCGGTGAACGCCCATCCGGCGTTTGATCTGGATCAGCGGCCCCTTCCGCGCGCCGGTCAACATGGGTGCCGTCAAAGGCGGGACACCCATGCAATCCATCGGCTGGTCCACGATCAGGTCAGTGCGCTGCCGAGCGGCCGCCCGGCGCCTGGTGGCGCCGGGGTACCTGCTCGTGCTCCTGGTGCTGCCGGCCGCGAGCCTGGCGACGGAGAAAGCCTTCTGGCATCCCGAGCTGGCCCCGGCAGGTCCCATGGTGATGTTGGTCAGCCTGGACGAGCAGCGCATCTACGTCTATCGGAACGGCGTGGCGATCGGTGCGACCCAGGTCAGCACCGGCCGGCCCGGCCATGAGACGCCGACCGGCGTCTACACGATTCTGCAGAAGGAGCGCGTGCACCACTCCAACCTCTACGACAACGCGCCGATGCCCTTCATGCAGCGCCTGACCTGGGACGGCCTCGCGCTCCACGCGGGCAGCTTGCCGGGACATCCCGCGTCGCATGGCTGCATACGCCTGCCCGCGGCGTTTGCCGAGCGGCTGTTCGCGGTCAGCCCGCGCGGGACCGTGGTCGTGGTGACCGACCAGCAGGTCGCGCCACCCGAGCTCAACCATCCCGCGGCGATCGCCCCGCTCGGCCTGGAGGGTGCCGGCGAGGAATCGGCAGGGGCGGGCGACATGCCTTGGCCACCGGACGATGGTGGTCCGCTCAGCGTGGTTGCCAGCACCCACGACCGCGCGCTTTACGTCCTGCAATCCGGCAGGGTGATCGCACGCACGCCAATGAGCGTATCCGAAGGCTTCGAGGTGGGTGGCATGCTGCTCTACGTGCGGCGCGCCGATGGTTTGTCCGCCACACGGGAAGGCGGGGGCGGGCTCTGGTCCGCGTACCGGGTGCTCGGCGAAGGGACCGCGCCCGCGCCGCGTGACCTGGCCACCCGGCTGAAGGTGCCCGACGCCTTCGGCGCCCGCTTGCGCGAGCGCATCGCGGTCGGCACCACCGTGCTGGTCACCGACCTGCCGGCGCGGGGTGGCCAGCCGGTGCCCTACGGCACCTTGCTCGAGGCACGCGAGCCGGTTCCGCAACCATAGCGATTTATTAAGGGCCTGGCGGGCAAGCTTGCGTTTTGCTTTGTCTTTCCCGGCTATGCCTGCATCCCCCGCGCGCCGCCTGGTCACCGTGGCGCTGTTCCTCGCACCGGCGGCCGCCGGCGCATCCCCCACCGATGCCGACGCGCTCGCCCGCGCACTGAGCCGGGCCGCGCCGGCGGCCAACCCGAAGGTGCTGGCGTTGGCCACGCGGGCGCTCAAATGCGTGCAACGAAGCATGCCGACCAACACGCTCAGCGTGATCGACTACTCGCTGCCTTCCACCACGCCCCGGTTGTGGGTGTTCGAGCTCCGCCGGCAGCCGCGCCTGCTGTTCCACGAATGGGTGGCACACGGCCGCAACAGCGGCGACAACCTGGCCACGCGCTTTTCCAACACGCCGGGCAGCCTGATGTCGAGCCTGGGCACCTTCGTGACCGACGGGACCTATACCGGGCACAACGGCTATTCGCTCCGGCTCAAGGGAATCGACGGGCGGTTCAACGACCGCGCCGAGGAGCGCGCGATCGTGATCCATGGTGCCCGCTACGTCAGCAAGGCGTTCGCCAGCAGCCAGGGCAGGCTCGGCCGCAGCTGGGGCTGCCCCGCGGTGCGCGCCGGCGTGGCGCACAAGCTGATCGATGCGATCGCCAGGCAGTCGGTGGTGTTCGCCTATTACCCGGATCAGCGCTGGCTGCAGACATCCAGGTTGTTGGGCGACTGCGGCGGGGACGAGGCGCTGTCCTCGCGCTGATCGCCGGCGCCGGCAAGCAGGACGTGCACGTGCCGGCAGATCTGCCGCTCCTCTTCGGCGGGCATGACGCGCACCTCGCAGGCGGTGTCGCGGGCGCCGATGCGCAGCGCACCGCCCCGGTTGCGTGACAGGTCCAGGCGGATCCCCGCCCAGGCCAGGCCTTCGCAGATATCGGCGCGCGCCTGCGCATCGTGCTCGCCGATCCCGCCGGTGAATACCAGTGCGTCGATGCCGTGCAACACCGCCGCCATGGCGGCGATCTGCTTGCGCACCGACAGCACGAACATGTCGATCGCCAGCCGGGCTGCCGGCTCGCGGCGTTCGAGCTGGCGCAGCCGGCGCAGGTCGCCGCTGATGCCCGACACGCCGAGCAGGCCGGAACGGTGGTCCACCAGGCGCTCCAGGTCGCGCGCATCCATCCCTTTTTCGCGGACCAGCCAGGCCAGCACGCCCGGGTCCAGGTCGCCGCTGCGGGTGGCCATCATCACGCCGCCGTTGGGCGTCATGCCCATGCTGGTGTCGACCGAGCGGCCCTCGCGCAGCGCGGTGACGCTGGCGCCGCTGCCCAGGTGCGCGATCACCAGCCGCGCCGGCGCCTCCGGCCATTGCGCCAGGATCGAGGCGCAGGACAGTCCGTGGAAGCCGTAGCGCTGCACGCCGTCGGCCTGCAGTGCGCGATCGACCGGCAGGGTGCGTGCCTCCCCGGGGAGGCCGGCATGGAACGCGGTGTCCAGGCAGGCCACCTGCGGCAGCGCGGGATAGCGCGCCTGGGCGGCGCGGACCACCGCCAGCGCCGGGGGCACGTGCAGCGGCGCGAAGATGCTGGCCGCCTCCAGTTGCGCCATGACCGCCGCGTCGATGCGCGCATGGGTGCGCAGCTGGGGGCCGCCATGAACGATGCGGTGGCCGATCGCGTCGGGGGCCGGCACGTCCATGCCCGCCAGCAGCCGCGCGATGCGACCGAAGGCCTGCACGCTGTCGGCGATCGCGACAGTCTCTTCGTGCAGCGTGACGCCACCATGGCCGTCGCGCACGCGCAGCATGCCGGCCGAACTGCCGATCGCCTGCGCCTCGCCGGTGACCCGCGGATGCATCTCGCAGCCACGCGCCCGGAACAACCCGAACTTCAGCGAGGACGAGCCGCTGTTGAGCGCCAGCACGTGGAAGCCGCCGGGGTTCATGCCGGCTGCGTCCCGGGCGTCCACTGCCACTGCGCCACCTCCGGCAGGTCCTCGCCGTGCTCGCTGATGTACAGGCGGTGGCGCTCCATCGTCGCCCAGTAGCGGTCGGTCGCCGCCGAGGCCAGGTGCGCCAGCCGCGGTACGCGCAGGATCGCGTCCAGCGCGAGCTGGAAGCGGTCCAGGTTGTTCATCACCGTCATGTCGAACGGCGTGGTGGTGGTGCCTTCCTCCTTGTAGCCGCGCACGTGGAAGTTGTCGTGGTTGTGGCGCCGGTAGGCCAGCCGGTGGATCAGCCCGGGGTAACCGTGGAAGGCGAAGATCACCGGCCGGTCGCGGGTGAAGAGCGCATCGAAGTCGTGGTCGCTCAGCGCGTGCGGATGCTCGCCGGGTGGCTGCAGCACCATCAGGTCGACCACGTTGACCACGCGCACGCGCAGGTCCGGCGCGTACTCGCGCAGCAGGGTCACCGCGGCGAGCGTTTCCAGCGTCGGCACGTCGCCGGCGCAGGCCATCACCACGTCCGGTTCGCTGCCCTGGTCGTTGCCCGCCCATGCCCAGATGCCGGCGCCGGCGCTGCAGTGGCAGGCGGCCGCATCGATGTCCAGCCACTGCCAGGCCGGCTGCTTGCCGGCGACGATCACGTTGACGTAGTTGCGGCTGCGCAGGCAATGATCGGCCACCGACAGCAGGCAGTTGGCGTCCGGCGGCAGATAGATGCGCACCACGTCGGCCTTCTTGTTGGCGACGTGGTCGAGGAAGCCGGGATCCTGGTGCGAGAAGCCGTTGTGGTCCTGCCGCCACACGTGCGAGCTGAGCAGGTAGTTGAGCGAGGCGATCGGCGCGCGCCAGGGAATCTGCCGCGCGGTCTTCAGCCACTTGGCGTGCTGGTTGAACATCGAGTCGATGATGTGGATGAAGGCCTCGTAGCAGGAGAACAGCCCGTGCCGGCCGGTCAGCAGGTAGCCCTCCAGCCAGCCCTGGCACAGGTGCTCGCTCAGCACCTCCATCACCCGGCCCTCCGGCGCGAGGTCCACGTCCACCGGCTCGATCGCCGCCATCCACGTCTTGGCGGTCGCCTCGAACACGTCCTGCAGGCGGTTCGAGGCGGTCTCGTCAGGGCCGAACAGGCGGAAGTTGCAGGCTTCGGCGTTGAGCCGCATGACGTCGCGCAGGTACCGGCCCAGCGCGCGCGTGGATTCCATCTCCACCGCGCCGGGCGAGGGCACCGCGACCGCATGGTCGCGGAAGCGGGGCAGGGTGAGCGGCTGCAGCAACATGCCGCCGTTGGCGTGCGGGTTGGCGCCCATGCGGCGGCGGCCGGTCGGCGCCAGTTCGGCCAGCTCCGGCTTGAGGCGCCCCTCGCCGTCGAACAGCTCGCGCGGGCGGTAGCTCATCAGCCAGTCCTCGAGCAGCTTGACGTGCCCGGGTCTGTCGAAATCTTTCAGGGGCACCTGGTGCGCGCGCCAGGTGCCTTCGACCGGCAGGCCGTCGACCACCTTCGGACCGGTCCAGCCCTTGGGCGTGCGCAGCACGATCATCGGCCAGCGCGGCCGTTGCGGTGGGTGGCCGTCGGCCGCCGAGCGCGCGGCACGCTGGATCTCGCCGATGCGCGCGAGCGCGGTGTCCAGCGCGGCGGCCAGCTGCTGGTGCACGCGGGCCGGATGGTCACCTTCGACCAGCAGCGGCTCGTAGCCGTAGCCGCGGAACAGCGCGTCCAATTCCTCCGGCGTGATCCGCGCCAGCACGGTCGGGTTGGCGATCTTGTAGCCGTTGAGGTGCAGGATCGGCAGCACCGCGCCGTCGCGTGCCGGATCGAGGAACTTGTTCGAATGCCAGCTGGTGGCCAGCGCCCCGGTCTCGGCCTCGCCGTCGCCCACGATGCAGGCGACGATCAGGTCGGGATTGTCGAACGCCGCACCGTAGGCGTGCGCCAGCGAATAGCCGAGCTCGCCGCCCTCGTGGATCGATCCGGGCGTTTCCGGCGCCACGTGGCTCGGCACGCCGTAGGGCCAGGAAAACTGGCGGAACAGCCGGCGCATGCCGTTGCTGTCGCGCTCGATGTCCGGGTAGAACTCGGTGTAGGTGCCTTCCAGGTAGGCCTGCGCCACCAGCCCGGGACCACCATGGCCCGGGCCGATCACGTAGATCATGTCCAGGTCGTGCGCCTTGATCAGCCGGTTGAGGTGCACGTAGATGAAGTTGAGGCCGGTGGTGGTGCCCCAGTGCCCGAGCAGGCGTGGCTTGATGTGCCGGCGCTCCAGCGGCACCTCCAGCAGCGGGTTGTCCTGCAGGTAAATCTGGCCGACGGTGAGGTAGTTGGCCGCGCGCCAGTAGGCGTCCATGCGCCCGAGCAGTTCATCGGACAGTGGCAGGGGCGTGGCAGGTTCGGGGACTCGCGCGGGATCTTCGTTGAACATGGATCGGCTCCGCAGGGAGAAGTCAGTGCGCGAGCAGCAACGGCAGCCGCGCGTTCGCGAGCACGTGGTGGGTGGTGCCGCCGAGCACCAGCTCGCTGATCCGCGAGCGCCCCCAGGCGCCCATGACCAGCAGGTCCGCCCGCATCGCTTCGGCCTCGCGCAGCAGGTGCACGCCGGCGTCCTCGCCGGGGTGGAACGGGCGCCGCTGCTGCACGGTCACGCCCTGACGAGCCAGCCATTCGCCCACGGCGAGGGTCGGCGGGCCGAACCCGGGCAAGGTCTGGTGCCATCCGTCGAGCAGGTGCACCTCCGAGGCCTTGCGCAGCAGCGGCAGTGCGGCGTGGATCGCCTCGGTGGACTCGCCCGAGCCGTTCCACGCGACCAGCACGCGCTCCGGCGCGCCGCGCACCTCTTCGGCAGCGGGGGCCAGCAGCATTGGCACGCCGCCGGCGAACAGGGTGCGGGTGGCGTTGTCCCAGCCGATCGGAAGATCCTGGTTGCCGGCCGGGGCGTTGCAGACCAGCAGGTCGGCCATCCGCGAGCGGGTGGCCAGTACCGGCACGTACAGCCCGCGGAAGACCTCCCAGCTGCCCTCCACGCCCGCGCGGCGGCAAAGCTCCTGCCACCAGGGCGCCCGCCGGCGCGCCGATTCCTCCTCGTCCTCGAGGATCGCCAGTGCGTCCGGGATCGCCGTCACCGACGGGATCTGCTGGACGATGTGGACGCCCGCCACGAACGCCTGCTGCTGACGCGCCACGGCGAAACCGAGCTGGATCGCGGGCAGATCCTCGCGCATCTGGTCGACGCTGATGATCATCTCGTACATGGGCAGGTTCTCCCGGCGGGTTTCCATCCTCGGCCCTGCCGCGGGCCGTCCGCTTGATCAGGATCAACCGCGCGCGCGGGCGCTGCGGAAGACGCCCTCCCTGAACAGGCTGTGCGTTGACCGAAATCAAGTTGGGGCGGCGGCAGCGGCCTAGGCTGGCCAGGCAGTCCACCAGCACGGGGTAGCCCGCAATGAACAGGCTCCAGGACAAGGCGGTCATCGTCACCGGCGGTGCCGTCGGCATCGGTGCCGCCTGTGCGCGGCGGATGGCGGCGGAGGGCGCCCGGGTGGCGATCCTCGATCGCGCCGACGACACCGGCCGCGAACTCGCGGGCGACCTGGTCGGGCTCGGCTACCAGGCACGCTACTTCCACGCCGACGTCGCCTCCGAAACGGACGTGGCCCGGGTCTTCGACGAGGTCGCCAGCCTGTTCGGACGCCTGGACGTCCTGGTCAACAACGCCGGCATCGCCGGCCCGGACAAGCCCACCGACGAGCTCACCGAGGACGAGTGGGATCGCGTCCAGGCGGTCAACGTCAAGGGCGTGTTCTTCTGCACCAAGCACGCAATCGCGCACATGCGCCGCGCCGGTGGCGGCAGCATCGTCAACCTGTCCTCCATCTACGGCCTGGTCGGCGCTGCGGACGTGCCGCCCTACCACGCCTCCAAGGGTGCGGTGCGGCTGATGAGCAAGACCGACGCGCTGCTCTACGCACGCGACGGCATCCGGGTCAACTCGGTGCATCCGGGCTTCATCTGGACGCCGATGGTGCACGGCTTCCTGGCCGGCCACGGCGGCGACCTGGACGAGCAGCGCCGCCAGGTCGGCGCGCTGCACCCGCTCGGCCACATGGGCGAGCCGGACGACATCGCCTGGGGCGTGGTCTACCTGGCCAGCGACGAGGCGAAGTTCGTCACCGGCAGCGAACTGGTCATCGATGGCGGCTACACCTGCCGCTGAAGGAGAGGCGCATGTTCAAGCACATCCTGTTGCCGACCGACGGCTCCGAGGTCTCCACCCGCGCGGTGGACCAGGGCCTCGAGCTGGCCAAGGCGCTCAACGCGCGCGTGTACGCACTGCATGTGATCCTGCCGTTCCAGGCGCTTTCCTACATGACCCAGGTCATTCCCGAGAGCGAGACCAGCTATACCGAGGAGTCGGTGCGCTGGGCCGAGCGCTACCTCGGCGAAGTGCGCGACAAGGCCCAGCGGGCCGGGGTTCCGTGCGACAGCGACTACGTGTTCGACAAGCACCCCTGCGACGCCATCCTCGGCATCGCGGAGAAGCACGAGTGCGACCTGATCGTGATGGGCTCGCACGGCTGGCGCGGCATCACCAGACTGCTGCTGGGCAGCGAGACGCAGAAGGTGCTGGTGCGCAGCCCGCTGCCGGTGCTGGTCTGCCATTGAGTGCGGTCGCCGCATCGCCGCCGGACCCGCCGGCCGGACTGGACAGCGCCGAGGCGCGCCGCCGGCTGGCGGCGGACGGTCCGAACGCCTTGCCCGGCGGCAGCCACCAGTCGCTGCTGCGCATTGCGCTCAAGGTCCTGGTCGAGCCGATGTTCCTGCTGCTGCTGGTGGCGGGCGGCCTCTACCTGGCCCTGGGCGACCGGGCGGAGGCCGCCTTCCTGCTGGCCTCCGTGCTGCTGGTCATCGGCATCACCTTGGCCCAGGAACGCAGGACGCAACGGGCGCTGGAAGCCCTGCGCGACCTGTCGGCGCCGCGTGCGCTGGTGCTGCGCGACGGCAGCCGCCAGCGCATCGCGGCGTCGGAAGTGGTACGCGGCGACCTGCTGGTGCTGGGCGAGGGCGACCGCATCGCCGCCGACGCCCTGCTGCGCGAGGGCCTGCTGGAGGTGGACGAGTCGTTGCTGACCGGCGAGGCGGTGGCGGTCACGCGGCTTCCGGAGGGCGAACACGCGCGCGTGCACGCGAGCACGGTGGTGACCAAGGGCCGGGGCCTGGCCGAGGTGGTGGCCACCGGCACGGCCACGGCGGTGGGCCGGATCGGGCTGGCGCTTGCCGCCACCCGGGAGACACCTTCACGGATGCAGCGCGCATCGGCCCGGCTGGTACGCACCCTGGCGGTCGTGGCCGTGCTGCTGGCGGCCGGCTACAGCCTGCTGCGCTGGTTGTGGGACGGTGCCGGCCTGGTCGACAGCATCCTGGCCGGCATCGCGCTGAGCATGGCGATTCTGCCCGAGGAGATACCGGTGATCCTCACCGTGTTCCTCGCCATGGGCGCCTGGCGCATGGCGCACCACCAGGTGCTCACGCGGCGCATGGCCGCCGTGGAGGCGCTCGGGGCGGTGACCGTGCTGGCGGTGGACAAGACCGGCACGCTGACGCAGAACCGCATGCGCCTGATGGCGCTGGCGCTGGCCGGCGACAAGCACATGCACGTGGGCGACGCCCCGGCGCTGCCCGGCCGGTTCGCCGGCCTGGTCCGCGGCCTGCTGCTGGCGACGCCGGTGGCGCCGTTCGATCCGATGGAGCAGGCCATCCGCGACTACGCGGGACGGCACGCCGCGGCGCTGGACCTGGCAGCGGAACCCGCCCCCGTGCGCGAGTACCCGCTGTCGCCCGCGGTGCTGGCGATGACGCGGGCCTATCCGACCGCGGAGCCGGGGCAGTTCGTACTGGCGGCGAAGGGCGCGCCCGAGGCGATCGTCGCGCTGTGCCAGCTGGACCCGCCCGCCGCCGCGACGGCGCTGGCCCAGGTCGAGGCCATGGCGGTGCAGGGCCTGCGCGTGCTGGGCGTGGCCGACGCCTGCTGGGACGGACCGGCCTGGCCGGCGAGCCAGCGGGATTTCCACTACCGCCTGCTGGGGTTCGTGGGCTTCGGCGATCCACCGCGCGAGGGCGTGCCCGCGGCGGTGGCCGACTGCCGCCAGGCGGGCGTCCGTGTGCTGATGCTCACCGGCGACCATCCGGTGACCGCGCGGGCGATCGCAGGACAGATCGGCATGGCACCGGACCGCGTGCCGCTGACCGGCGACCGCATCGACGCGCTGGACGACGATGCGCTGCGCGCGCAGCTGCGCCAGGTCGACGTATGCGCACGGCTGCGGCCGGAGCAGAAACTGCGCCTGGTGCGCCTGTTGCAGCAGGATGGCGAGGTCGTGGCGATGACCGGCGACGGGGTCAACGACGCGCCCGCGCTGAAGGCTGCCGACATCGGCATCGCCATGGGTGAACGGGGCACCGACGTCGCCCGCGAGGCGGCCGCGCTGGTACTGCTCGACGACAGCTTCGCCAGCATCGTGCGGGCGATCCGCCAGGGCCGGCGCATCTACGACAACATCGTCAATGCGACCGCCTACGTCTTCGCGGTACACGCGCCGGTGATCGCGCTGGCACTGATGCCGGCGCTGCTGCACTGGCCGATGTTGCTGCTGCCGGTGCATATCGTGCTGCTCGAGCTGGTCATCGATCCGGCCTGCTCGCTGGTGTTCGAGGCCGAGCCCGAAGCGCCGGACGTCATACGGCGTCCGCCCCGGCCGCCGGCGGAAACGCCGTTCGCGCCCGCGAAGCTGGCCTACGCGCTGGCCCAGGGCGGGGGGCTGGCGGTCATCCTGCTGTGCGGCTGCGGGGTCCTCCTGTGGCAGGGGCGTGGCGCCGGGGAAGCACGGACCGTGATGTTCGTCGGCCTCGTGGCCTGCCTGCTGCTGCTCGTGATGGTCCGCCGCCAGCGGCGCGGCGCAGCGACTCCCGGGCAGGGCAACCGCTGGCTGTTCGTCATGCTGGCCGGACTGGCCGGCATGCTGGCAGTGGCGCTGGGCGTGCCGGCCGCAAGCAGGCTGCTGGCGCTCGCGCGCCCCGGCCTGGTCAGCGCGGGCGTGGCCGCGGCGATGGTGCTGGTGCTGGTCGGCTGGCTTGCCGTGCTGCCTGTCGCGGTCCGCGTCCTGCGCCGCGGATGGCCGGCCGGGCGGGCGGCCCGCGACCACGCACGGAATTGATGAGGATCAATCCCGCGCGCATGTCGCCATGCCCCAATGCGATCACAGGGCATCAACACGCGACGAGGTTCTCCCATGGCCACGCTACCCACCGGGATCACGACCCCCACCAACGTCAGTCCCCCCGTGTTGCTGGAGGGAACCCACTGGATCGACCACCTGCGCGACGGCACGGTGGTGCTGATCCGTCCGCTGCGCCCCGAGGACCGCGAGCGGGAGGAAGACTTCCTGCGCGCGATGTCGCCGGACGCCAAGCGGATGCGCTTCATGTGCAGCTTCCGCGAGGCCAGCCCGGAGCTGGTCGACCAGCTGATGGACGTCGACTACGACAAGCGCATGGCCTTCGTCGCGCTGGCGCACGAGGACGGGAAGCTGCGCGAGGTCGGGGTCAGCCGCTACAGCGCGAACGGGGACCAGACCCGCTGCGAGTGCGCCGTCACCGTGGCCGACCACTGGCGCCATCGCGGGCTCGCCGTCGTGTTGATGCGCCATCTCATCCAGGTGGCCCGCGAGCATGGCTTCAAGCAGATGTACTCGGTCGATGCGGCCGACAACCAGCCCATGCAGGAACTCGCGGGGTACCTCGGCTTCAAGCGCACGCTCGACCCGGGCGATCCGGCGCAGGTCATCCATACGCTGGCCCTGTGAGGAGCGCGCCATGAGTGTGGTAGTCCATGCCCCGAACCCGCTGCCCGACGGCGGCGCCACGCCTTCGCTGCCCGTGGCGAACCAGCCCTCCGACATCGTGGCCATCGCCACGTCGACCGACCCCTGGAATCCGGCCGTACGGGTGGCCGCAAGGCTGGCCGCCCGATGGCAAAGCCTGTTGACGGGCTGCTTCGTGGATGAGTCGCTGCGGCTGCTGCGCGGGCCGGAAAGCGAGCCGTCCGTGCTCGGCCTGTTGCTGGACACGCCCGTGCAGGATTTCGAGGAGGGGCAGGATTTCCGCGCCTTCGCGCGCTCCATGGGCGTGCCGCACGCCTCCTGGGTGGTCGCCCACACCGGGCTTGCGCGCGTCCTGCGCGAACTGGGCGCCTGGCACAGCCTGGCGGTGCTGGAGCGCGACGTGGTCGACGGCGAATCCCTGGCCGAACTGCTCGGCGAGGTCCTTCTGGCCTGCCGCCTGCCCAGCCTGATCCTGCCTCCCGGCTGGAACCACGACACCCCGTTCCAGCGCGTACTGGTGGCATGGGACGGCAGCACCGAGGCCACCCGGGCCATCCATGCGGCCTTGCCCTTCCTGCAGGGGGCCCGGCGCGTGGTGCTGCTCGACGGCGGCCGGCCGCACAGCCCGGAGGGCGAGTGCTACCTGCCGCACTTCGAGCCGTTCGTTTACATGGCCCGCCACGGCATCGAAGCCGACCCGATGTGCGTGGGCATCCCGGCCCGCACCGCCGGCGCCGCCCTGCTGAAAAAGGCCGACCAGGTCGGTGCCGACCTGATCGTGATGGGCGCGTTCGCCCATGGACGCCTGCACGAACAGGCCATCGGCAGCGCCACGCGCTATGTGCTCGGACATGCGCGGGTGCCGGTCTTCCTGCAGCACTGAGGCCGGACGCCGCCCCTGCGGGCCTCCCTCTGATGCCGGTGCCGGGTCGGGCGGGTCCCGGGCACGGCCTGGCCGCGGGGACCGCGCGCCGAGCCACCGGCTGGAAGAGTTCCACGAGATCATCGGCACCGCCGGCGACTACCTGGTCGGCGTACACGCGGCCGCCGTGCTGTTCCGCCACTACTTTGTGCGGGACAAAACGCTGCTGCGCATGCCGCCCGGTATGGCCGTGGGTGAGCATGCATCGCGCCCGGGCGCCATCCACCGCGCATTTGACGCACGTCAAACCGGGGCCTGGAGCGCCGACTACGGTCCGTGTCGCAGGGGCCATCGTCCCGTGCCGTGAGGCTGCCTGGCTCCGTGGCGCGGGGCATACCAGGGCGAAACGCCCGGAGGTTGCCATGAAACACGCATTGCACCAATGGACCTGGCTGCCGGTGGGCCTGACCATGCTCGCCGCGGCGGGCTGCGCCGATCGCGGCTACGTCAAGCAGGCCGACTACGACTCGAAGATCAGCCAGATCGAGTCACGGCTGCAGAACCAGGAGAACCGCAGCGACAAGCTGGAGCAGGACATGCAGCAGAAGTTCGCCCAGTACGACGCATCGATCCGGCAGGTCGCCGGCCGCATCCAGGTCGACTCGATGTCCCACTTCGCCTTCGACGACGCCACGCTGCAGGACCAGGACAAGCCGATGCTGGACGATTTCGCCAAGGTCATCCAGCACTACCATCCCTACGCGCTGGTCACGGTGGAAGGTTTCGCGGATCCGGCGGGAAGCCACGGTTACAACCAGCGCCTGGGCGAGAAACGCGCCGAGGCGGTGCGTGACTACCTGGTCAGCAGCGGCGGCCTGTCCGCTGACAAGGTGCGCGCCGTCAGCTACGGCGAAGCCCGCGATCGCCAGGATGCGCCGGGCAAGACGCACGACGAGGGCATGGAGAACCGCCGGGTGACGCTGGTGGTCGACCTTTCCGGGCACGACGAGGAGCAGCGCGCCGCGACCGCGGCGAGCGACGGCACCTGACGCCCCGGCGTGAGCGCACGGGGCCGGCAGCGGGCTCGCCGATGCGCCCGCGGTTCGCGCGCCTCCGCCCTGCCGGCAGGCGCGCACTTCCTTTTCCGAGGGTCTGTCCATGGATATCGAACGCAAGAGCAGCGTGCCGCTGCCGGAGCCCCGCAGGAGCGGTGGCATGCCGCTGCTGAGCGCGCTCGGGCGCCGGCACAGCACGCGCCTGTACACCGGACACGCGCTGTCGCCGCAGCTGCTGTCGGACCTGTTGTGGGCCGCCGACGGCGTCAACCGCCCGGCCACCGGCGGGCGCACCGCCCCGTCGGCGCGCAACTGGCACGAGATCGACATCTACCTTGCCGCCGCCGATGGCGCCTGGCGCTATGAACCGGAAGGGCATCGCCTGCATGCCGTGCTCTCGAGCGATGTGCGTGCGTCGACCGGGTTGCAGGACTTCGTCGGCACCGCCGCGCTGGACCTGGTCTACGTGGCGGACCTGGCGCGGATGGAGGTGACCGAGCCGCTGGAACGTCGCTTCTACTGCGGCGCCGATGCCGGAGCGATTGCGCAGAACGTGTACCTGTTCTGCGCAGCCGAAGGCCTGGCCACCGTGGTGCGCGGGATGGTGGATCGCCACGCGCTGGTCAGGACGCTCGGCCTGGGCGCGCGCCAGCGCGTACTGCTTGCGCAGACGGTGGGCTTTGCCGCCTGAGGCCGATGGCCTGCCGCCGCTGGCGCGCTTCTGCCGGAGCTGGCGGGTAACGGTGATCCCGGCCAGGCCGCCGGTCCGCCGCCTTTCGCGAACACGGGCCCGCCTACGCCAGCGCCATGCGCTCGCCCCTGCGCGGCATCCGCGCGGACAGCCCCCGCGAGGCGAGCACGTTGGCGAAGCAGCGCATGCCGCGCTCGTACTCGCCATGGACCAGCAGCACCTCCTTGCGCGGCAGCTCGCCCAGCCAGGCCAGCAGGGAGGGGCGGTCGGCGTGGGCGGAGAAGCCGTTGATCGTCCACACCTGGGCGCGCACGGGGATGTCCTCGTTGAACACGCGCACGCTCGCCGCACCATCGACGATGCGGCGGGCCAGCGTGCCCTCGGCGGCGTAGCCGACGAACACGATGGAACTGCGCTCGCGCCACAGGTTGTGCTTGAGGTGGTGGCGTACGCGACCGCCGTTGCACATGCCCGAGCCGGCCAGGATCACCGCACCGCCCTCGATGTTGTTGATCGCCATCGACTCGGTGCTGCTGCGGGTGAAATGCAGGCCTTCCATCGCGAACGGATCACCGTGCTGCAGCCGGTGCAGGAAGGCCCGGTCGAAGCACTCGGGGTGGCGACGGAAGATCTCCGTCGCCGAGATCGCCATCGGCGAATCGAGGAAGACCCGTACGTGCGCCGGGATCGCGCCCTCGCGCAACCCCTGGTGCAGGTAGTAGAGCACCTCCTGTGCCCGTTCCAGCGCGAAGGTGGGGATCACCACGTTGCCGTGGCGCTGGGTGGTTTCGCGGATGGCGCGGAACAGTTCGTCGATGGAGTCCGGCAGCGGGCGGTGCGGGCGGTCGCCGTAGGTGCACTCCATCACCACGTGGTCGGCCGGCGGTGCCGGCGTCGGGTCGCGCAGCAGCGGCCGGCCGGGATTGCCCAGGTCGCCGGAGAACAGCACCGTCCGGCGGGCGTCGCCGTCGCTCACGTCGAGCAGGATGGACGCCGAGCCCAGGATGTGGCCGGCGTCGAGGAAGCGCGCCACGATGCCGGGGACGACCTCGACCGGCTGGTCGTAGCCGATCCCCGGCTCGAAGAAGTCCAGCGCATGCAGGGCGTCGTCGATGTCGTAGAGCGGCGCCTGCGGCGCGGTGCCGTTGCGTCCGCTGCGGCGTGCGTGCGCGGCATCCTCGACCTGCAGACTGGCTGCGTCGAGCAGCACCACGCGGACGAGCTCGCGGGTCGCCGAGGTGGCCAGGATGCGCCCATGGAACCCCTGGCGCACGAGCAGCGGGATGCGGCCGCAATGGTCCAGGTGCGCATGGGTGAGCAGCAGGGCATCGATGGACGCGGGATCGAAGCCGAACGGTTCGCCGTTGGCCGCTTCCACCTCGCGGTCGCCCTGGAACAGCCCGCAGTCGACGAGGATCCGGCGGCCGCCGCACTCGAGCAGGTGGCACGAGCCGGTGACTTCGCGCGCGGCGCCATGACAAGCATAGGTGAGAGCCATCGCCATGCAATCCCGGGAAGGTGCGCGTACGTTCGCACGAACGCCGTGCTGCGGATTGATCGGGGTCAACCGCGGGCATGGGCGGTTGATCTCCATCAAATCGCCCGGTGGCGGCCGGTCGCCCAATGACAGTCCCCACCACCCCACCACCGAGGTGTGCCATGAACGACCTGAGCCTGCGGGACGACGTACTGGAGGAACTCAACTACGAGCCGAGCCTGGATGCCTCGAACATCGCCGTGATGGCCAAGGACGGCGTGGTGACGCTGACCGGGCACGTCGCCAGCTATGCCGAGAAGCTGGTCGCCGAGCGCGCCACCTGGCGCGTGAACGGCGTCAAGGCGATCGCCCAGAAGATCGAGGTCGAGCTGCCCGGCGGCAAGAAGCTCGGTGACGACGACATCGCCCGGCGCGCGCTGAACATCCTGGCCTGGGACGTGCTCGCGCCGGCCGACCGGATCCACGTCAAGGTGTCCGACGGCTGGGTCACGCTGAGCGGCGAGGTACCGTGGAACTACCAGCGCGAGGCCGCCGAGGCGGACGTCCGCAAGCTGTCCGGCGTGACCGGGGTGTCCAACAATATCCTGGTCGAGCCGCGCGTGCAGGCCGGCGACGTGCGCAAGAGCATCGTCGATGCGCTCAAGCGGCATGCCGAGGTCGAGGCGAAGCGCATCAAGGTGGACGTGCACGCCAACGGCACCGTCGCCATCGAAGGCCGCGTGGACGACTGGGAAGAGCGCCAGGCGGTGGAGCGGGCCGCCTGGTCGGCACCGGGCGTGCGTGCGGTGGAGAACCGGGTGCGCATCGACTGAGGGCAGGTGCGCGGGGCGCGCCGGCGCCCCGCGACCCGGTCAGTGTTTCAGGAATACCGGCAGGCGGGTCTGCGCCAGCACCGCGCTGGTGGTGGGCCCGAGCGAACGCTTGCCCAGGCGCCGGCGTCCGCTGGCGCCCATCACGATCAGGTCGGCCCGCGTGTCGCTGGCGTAGGCGAGCACCTGTTCGCTCGCCGCCTCGTCGGCCCCGGTGACGGTTTCCACCGCGGCGACCGGCACACCATGCGCGCGCAGGTGCTCGAGCGCGTCCGGCGGGCTGCCGCCGCCGTGTCCGGAACCCTGTTGCAGCAGGGAAACCACCTTCGCCCCTTGCAGCAGGGGCAGGGCGGCGTGCAGGGCGCGGCTGGATGCCACCGATCCGTTCCAGGCCACCATCGCATGCACCACGTGCCCCGGCGCGTTGTTGGCCTCCGGCACGGCGATGCAGGGGGCGCCGGAAAGCACCGCTTCGCAGACCAGGCGTTCGCCGGGAAAGCCCTGCGCCGTGCTGCCCTGCAGTACCACCAGATCGTGCCAGTCGCCGATCATCGCCAGGGCGTCGTGCGCCTGTGCGATGGCGACCTGCCAGAAGGCCTGGGCGACACCCAGCCGGGCGGCCCAGGCCGCGAAGTCGCGGCCGGCAAGCATCGCCTGGTGCACTTCCTCCTGTGCGTAGGCGGCCGTTTCCGCAGCCAGTTTCGGCGGTCCGGACAGCGGGCCGCTGCGCGGTGCGACGAACAGCCCGGTCAGCGAGCCCTGCAGCGAGGCGGTCAGTTGTGCCGCATAACGCACGCTGCCATGCCAGCTCCGGTACTCCGTGCAATGGACCACGATGTCGCGCACGGCTCATCTCCCTCGACCGCGGACGGATCCGCGACGAAAGCGTGCCGCAGCACCCGAGGGTGGATTTGACCTAGGTCAGCCCCCCTGCCGGAGCGGTCATGCGTCCAGTTGACCTGCGTCACTTCGTGTCGCGGCCGGTGGCCTAGTGTCGCCGCCACGCAGCCGCCATCCGCGCGGCGCATGCACGGAGTCCCCCATGTACGACATCCTGGTCAACTCGCTCAACTACGAGAACTGGTCCCGCGGTGCGCAGTACGGCACGCAACTGGCGGCCCTGCTGCAGGCGTCGATCACCGGTGCGTACATCTACCCCTCGACGCTCTATGCGACGCCCAGCTTCAGCACGCCCGAACTGATCGAAGCGGTACTGGAAACGGCGCGTACGCTGGAGGCGAGCGCGCTGGCGGCCGAGCGGCCGTTCGTGGAGTGGGCCGAGAGCCTGGGCATCGAGCACGCCGCCTGGGTGGTGGGGCAGGGCAACCTGTCCGATGCGCTGGTGCAGATCGCGTGCTGGCACGACCTGCTGGTGCTCGAGCGCGACCCGGTGCGGACCTGGGCATCGCCCTCGGACCTTGCCGCGCTCATCCTGTCGATCGGACTGCCGTGCATCGTGGTACCGCCGCAGCCGGTGCAGACCGTTGCGCTCTCGCGCGTGGCGATCGCCTGGAACGGCGCACCCGAGGCGATCCGCGCGGTGCACTCGGCGCTGCCGCTGTTGCAGCGGGCCGGCGAGGTGGTGCTGCTGCGCGGGGCGCCCAAGGAGGTGTTCCAGGAGATCAGCTGGAAGCCGCCCTTCGACATCGATGCCTACCTCAACCGTCATGGCATCCGCGCGCGTTCGCAGGACCTGCCCACCAACGACCACGACGCGGGCGAAGCCCTGCTGGAGCACGCGGACCGCTTCCATGCCGACCTGCTGGTGATGGGTGCCTATGGCCGCAGCCGCTTCAGCGAATGGGCGCTCGGCGGGGCCACGCGGCACGTGCTCTGGCATGCGCGGCTGCCGGTGCTGTTCCGCCATTGAGTCCGCCGATGCGCGCGATGGTGCTGGAGACGGTCGGGCAGCCGCTGGTGCTGCGGCAGGCGGCCGATCCGGAGCCGGGGCCTGGCCAGGTCCGCCTGCGCGTGGAAGCCTGCGGCGTGTGCCGTACCGACCTGCACGTGGTCGACGGCGAACTGCCGGCGGTGGCGCCGCCGGTGGTGCCGGGGCACGAGGTGGTCGGCCGGGTCGACCGGCTGGGGGCGGGCGTGCACCGGATCGCGCTGGGCCAGCACGTGGGCGTGCCCTGGCTGGGCTCGACCTGCGGCACGTGCGCCTACTGCCTCGGCGGGCGCGAGAACCTGTGCGATGCGCCGGGCTTCACCGGCTACACGCTACCCGGTGGCTTCGCCAGCCACCTGGTGGCGCGCGCCGATTTCTGCGTCCCGCTGGACGAGGCCGCCGATCCGGTCGCAACCGCACCCCTGTTGTGCGCGGGCCTGATTGGCTGGCGCGCGCTCTGCCGGACGGGACAGGCGCGCACCCTCGGCCTCTACGGCTTCGGCGCGGCCGCCCACCTGCTGACCCAGGTGGCGCGTTACCAGGGGCGGCGGGTGTTCGCCTTCACCCGGCCCGGCGACCTGGCGGCGCAGGACTTCGCCCGCGCGCAGGGCGCGGCATGGGCGGGCGACGCGGACGCGGATGCGCCGGAGCGGCTGGATGCGGCGATCATCTTCGCCCCCGTCGGCAAACTCGTGCCGACGGCGTTGCAGGCCGTGCGCAAGGGCGGCCGGGTGGTCTGCGGCGGCATCCACATGTCCGACATTCCGGCCTTCCCCTACCGGCTGCTGTGGGAGGAACGGGAACTGGTCTCGGTCGCCAACCTGACCCGCGCCGACGCCCATGCCTTCTTCGCCGAGGCCGCCCGCGCGGTCGTGCACGCCACCACGCGGCGCTACCGGCTGGAGGCGGCGAACGAGGCACTCGACGACCTGCGCCACGGCAGGCACAGCGGCGCCGCGGTGCTGGTGCCGTAACCGGCAGCGGGACGACTGTTACCGATCGTTACACAGGGTTGCGCGGCCGTCGTCGTCCGGTCGCAGTGGCTGGCTAACGTGGGACCCACGCCAGTCCCCGGGAAGCCGCCATGAACGCTCTCGCCGCCTACGCCACGAACCCCGCGCCCGCTACGGCGCCGCCGCAGGCGATGGGCTCGACGGGACCGATCGACGTCGAGCAGCTGTCGCGCCACGTCCAGGTGGTGCGGCGCAAGCTCGCGGCGGGCCAGCACGCCTATCGCGCCGGCCAGCCGTTCCACGCCATCTTCCTGGTGCACGCCGGGTTCCTGAAGACCTGCGAGCTGTCCGAGGACGGCCGCGAGCGGGTGACCAGCTTCCGCATGCGCGGCGACCTGGTCGGGGTGGAGTCGATCGGCCTGGCCCACTACGCCTGCGACGTGGTGGCGCTGGACGACAGCGAGATCTGGGAGCTGCCTTACCCGCCGGTGCTGCACGCCTGCCTGCGCATGCCCGAACTGCAGGTGCGCCTGACCGCGGCGCTGGCCGGCGAGATCCGCAACGACCGCGCCTGGATGCTGGCGCTGGGCACGCTCACGGCCGAGCAGCGCGTGGCCGCCTTCCTGGTGGACATGGCCGAGCGGCACCTGCGGCTGGGTTTCAGCCCGCGCCATTTCCTGCTGCGCATGGGGCGTGCCGACATCGCCAGCTTCCTCGGCCTCAAGCACGAGACCGTGACCCGCGCACTGACGAAACTTGACCGGCTGCAGTGCATCGATGTGCAGCGCCGCGACATCCGCCTGCTCGACACGGACGGGCTGCGCCGCATGGCCGGCCAGGGCTCCACGGTCCACTGACCTCGGTTCAGCGGCTTTCCAGCGCCTGCGCCAGCGCCTCGCCCAACTGCTCCCGCCGGTAGGGTTTGCGCAGCAGGCCGACGCCGCTCTGCAGGGCCGCGTCGGCGCCCGCGGTGGAGCGCTCGAAGCCGGAGGTCAGCAGGGCAGGCAGGTCCGGGCGCAGGCACCGGGCCTCGCGCACCAGCTCGAATCCGTTGGTGCCGTTGCCCAGGGCGACGTCGGAGAAGAGCAGATCGATCCCGTGGTCGCTGCGCAGCAGGGCCAGCGCCTCGGTGGCGTTCCCGGCCTCCAGCGTGTCGTAGCCGAGCGAGTGCAGGAAGCGGACGGCGAGCTTGCGCACGTCGGGCTCGTCCTCGACCACCAGCACCCGCGCGTGCCCCGGGCTGACACTGCCCGCGGTACGGGCCTCGCCGGCATCCTCCGCCGATGGCGCGGTCGGCAGCAGGATTTCCACGCGCGTGCCGCGGCCGGGCTGGCTGCCGATCACAAGGCGTCCACCCGATTGCTGGACGAAACCGTAGACCATGCTCAACCCCAGCCCGCTGCCCTTGCCGGATTCCTTGGTCGTGAAGAACGGTTCCAGCGCATGGTCGCGCACGTCCGGCGTCATGCCGGTACCGGTGTCTTCGACCAGGAACGCCACGTACTGCCCGGGAGGCAGGGCGCCCGCCTCGCCGTCGCCGATCTCGCGGCCGCGGGCGCTGATGTGCAGCGAGCCGCCTGCGGGCATGGCGTCGCGTGCATTGAGCGAGAGATTGACCAGGGCCGTCTCCAGTTCGCCGGGATCGGCGTAGACGGCAGGGACGCCGGCGGGGCAATCGAGGCTCAGCTGGATGCGCGCCCCCAGCGTCCGCATCAGCATGGCGCCGACGTCGTCGAAAACCTGCTGCGGCCGCACGCCGCGCGGGGTCAGTGCGCGGCGGCGCGAGAAACCCAGCAGCTTGCGGGTCAGGTTGATGCAGCGGTCGACCGCACGCGAGGCGCCGTCGATCAGTTCGCGCGCATCGGCCACGCCGCCGTACTCGGCATCCAGGATCTGCAGGTTGCCCGAGACGATCGTCAGCAGGTTGTTGAAGTCATGGGCGATGCCGCCGGTGAGCTGGCCAAGCGCATCGAGCCGCTGGGCATGGGCCAGCTGCTCCTCGCTGCGGCCACGCTGGACTGCCGCGGCGAGCATGTTGGCGGCCAGTTGCAGGAAGTGCAGCTGGTCGTTGTTCAGGCCGCCCGGTTGGCGGTTGAGCGCCAGCAATGCGCCGGTGGTTTCGTGACGGTCCAGTAACGGAAGAATCGCGGCGTCGCCGAAGCCGTGCGTGGCGAGCGCCGTGCGCAGCGCCGGCAGCTCCTCCTCCGGTTCGCGTGCCAGCATCCATGCATCCGTGCGTGGCCTCCTGCCCAGGTGCGCGGCCAGGCGATCGCGCGCGAAAGCGTCCGCCATCGCGTCGATCAGCACGGGAGCGAGGCCGCTGGCCGAACGGATCGGCAGCGCGTGGCCGCCGGGCAGGCCGACGGCCACCGCCACGCCATCGGCGCCGAGGGCCTCGGCGATCAGCCCGGACACGGCGGCGCGCAAGGAGCCGTCGTGGCTCGATTCGAGTACCAGTCGGCCCAACTGGGCCAGGTAGCCGTCGCGGCGCGCACGCTGCAGCGCCTGCCGGGAGCGCTGCGTCTCGGAGATGTCGCGGATGGACGCCGCGTACAGATCGTTGCCCACCGGGCTCAGCGCGATCTCCATCGGGAAGGACTCGCCGTTGCGCCGCACGCCGGTCAGCTCGTAGCCGGCACCCATCGGGCGGACCCGCGGCTCGGCCATGTAGCGCGCGCGATGCGCGGCGTGCGCGGCGCGGCTGCCCTCCGGCAGCAGGTTCTCCACCCGCTGGCCGACCAGTTGTCCCGCCGCGTAGCCGAACATCCGGTCGGCCTGCGGATTGGTCAGCACGATGGCGCCCGTCCGGTCCACCACCACCATCGCGTCGGGTGCCGTCTCGAAGAGGGTGCGGAACAGGCCTTCATCGGCGGCGAGGCGCGGGGTCGGCATGGCGCTACTCCTGGCGGACGGTGTCGCTGAAGATGTAGCCCGCGCCGCGCACCGACTTGATCAGGACCGGCGCGGCAGGGTCGGGCTCGATCTTGCGCCGCAGGCGGCCGATCTGCACGTCCACCGCGCGGTCGTAGGGGCCGGCGTCCCTGCCGTAGAGGTGGTTCATGAGCTCATCGCGCGAGAGCACCCGGTTGGCGTGGGTGACCAGCACGTGCAGCAGCCCGAATTCGCCACTGGTGAGCGCAATAGCCTCGCCCGAGGGCGCCACCAGGGTGCGGCTGTCGAGCTCCAGCCGGTAGCCGGCGAACCGGTAGACCACCGGTCGCGACATCGCCTGGCGCGGGCGCTCGCCGCTGCGGCGCAGGACGCTGCGGATGCGGGCCAGCAGTTCGCGCAGGTCGAACGGCTTGGTCACGTAGTCGTCGGCGCCGATCTCCAGCCCGACGATGCGGTCCACCGAATCGCCGCGCCCGGTGACGATGATCACCGGGCCACGCCAGTGCTCGTGCAGGTGCCGGGTCAGTTCCAGCCCGTCCTCGCCGGGCAGGCCGAGGTCGAGCAGTACCAGGTCGATCGCGGCGACGGCGAGCAGCCCGAGCATGTCGTGGCCTTTGTCGACCATGCTCACCTGGAAACCCTGGGCGCCGAGATAGCGTTTGAGCAACGCCGCGATTTCGAGGTCGTCGTCGACCACCAGCAGATGGGCCTGCCGGAGTGACATCCCTTGCTTGTCAGGATCCTGTGCCGACACGAGAGTCCCGTCCATGCTGGTATGTGGCGTGATATCCGCCAATAACAGGGAAGCCCGCAGGTCCGCTTCTCGGCGGAAACCTGTGGGGTATATACCAGAGGTAGTCCAGAGTCCGCGCGAAAGCCATCAAGGGTGCGTCAAAAAGCCCGTCGGAACGGTTGATCCTGGTCAACAGGCCGGGGCGCCCCCGGCGCCATGCTCCGGGCCCGACCGAGGATTCCGCCATGTTCGAAATGCTTGTCGATGCCGGTCCCCACGCAGGGAGCTTCTTCCTCGACACGGCGCTGTCGCTGGCCCGGCGGCTGGAAGCCTTCGCCTGCGGCTTCCAGGTGCTCCCGCTGCAGCCGCCGGTGGCGCTTTCCTTCGAGACGTCGTTGCTGGAAGCCGAGGAGCAGAGCGCGCGTGCCCGGCGCGACTGGTGGCTGGCGCAGTGCACGCAGGCGGGCGTCGAGGGCGAGTGGGAGATCCTGCGCGGCGACGTCGCACCGGCGATCGCCAAGCGCTCGCGGCTGGCCGACCTGGTTTGCCTCGAGGTATCCGTCGCGGGCGGTGCGCGCGACGTGCTGTCGCCCGAGCCAGACCGGGCGCTGGTGCAGGCCGCCGGTCCTCTCCTGCTGGTACCGTCCACCTGGCGAGGCATCACCGGCACGCGCGTCCTGGTGGCGTGGAACGGCTCGGCCGAGGTGGCGAACGCCATCCGTGCCGCGCTGCCGTTGCTGGCCCGGGCAGCGGACGTCTGCGTGCTCGACGGCGAGCAGGCCTGCCTGCCGGGCATCACCCCCTCGCCGCTGCCGCTGAAGGCATGGATGGCCCGCCAGGGTGTCGGCGCGCACTGGGAGTCGCTCGACCAGGCGCGTCAGCGGGAGGTTTCCATCGCCGACGTCGCCAACCGGATGGGCGCGGACCTGCTCGTGATGGGCGCCTACGGCCACCACTGGACCAGCAGCTTCGGCCGCAGCCAGATGACGCACACGCTGCTCCGCCACATCGACCGGCCGATCCTGCTTTCGCACTGAGCCGGAGCGGCAGGACGGTGCACGCTCAGTCGAGCAGGTAGTCGCGAATACCCTCGCTGTCCAGGCCGGTCAGGTTGCGCCGGATCTCGCGGCTCACGCACTGCTGCAGCGTCCTGTCCAGCTCGCCGTGCAGGGTGCCCAGGAAACGCGGTGCCGCGGCGATGACCAGCGACTGGAAGCGCCGCTCGCCGTGGGCGGCGCGCAGCGCGCCGACGAGCGTGGAGGCGAAGCGCGCGGCCGCCTTGTCCTTGCCGTCGGTGCGCGGCTCGATCGCGTGGCGCGCAGGGCCGACGCTCTCGTGGACCCGCGGCGGTCGCTCGAAGGTCGGGCCGTGCACCACGTCGGGGTTGACGAAACAGGCGGTCTCGGCCCATGGCGCGCGACCGCGCTCGTACTCGAACAGGCGTGCCTTCTCGCTGTCGGCCACCAGCACCCAGGTCTTGTTCATGGCTCTCTCCGGCAGAGCGCTGACATGCAGGGGCAGGGTAGCGATGACCTGCGTGGGCCAATTGATCCTGGTCAACCGGGCGGGCGCGGCAACCGCCATCCTGTGACCGTCCGCAACGGCGGACGCGAGGAGGCGCCATGCGTGCGATCGACATCGGTACCCGGCGGGTGATCCAGGCGGACGCCGCCACGACCGTGACCGAGGCGGCCGGCATCATGCGCAGGCACCAGGCCGGTTGCCTGGTGGTGACCCGCGAGGAGGACGGCAGGACGGTGCCGGTCGGCATCGCCACCGACCGCGACCTGGTCACCCGCGGCATCGCCGCGCACATCGACCCGGCGACCACGCCGCTGGAATGCGTGATGTCCGCCCCGCTGCTCGGCTGCCGGCCGGAGGCCGCCATCGACGAGATCGTGGAGACGATGCAGCAGCGCGGCTTGCGCCGGCTGCCGCTGATCGACGCGGCCGGTGTGCTGGTCGGCATCGTCAGCACGGACGACGTGCTGGTGGCCCTCGCCGCGCTGGCCGACCGCGTCAACCAGACACTCAACGTCCAGCCGACGCTCGATCGCGCCTATCTCTAGGAGCCCCGCGTGCCCGCCATGCCGTTGCCCGAACTGCCTTTCCCCGGCGAACGGCTGCGCCCGCAGCGCATCGGCATCGATACCGGCGGCGAGCACGTGGCGTACCTGCCGCAGGGGTCGCCGGCCTGCCACGGCGAGGGCTTCGGGCCGCATTCGCGGTTACAGGTGAGCATCGGCCCGCGCCGGCTGATGGCGACGCTGGCGATCGTGCAGGGCGAGCGGCTGGCAGCGGACGAGGTCGGCCTGTCCGAGTCGGCCTGGCTGCGGCTGCAGCCTGCCGCGCACGAGCACGTGACGCTGGCGCACCCGCCGAGCGTGGAGTCGCTCTCGAGCGTCCGCGCGAAGCTGTACGGCCGCGTCCTGGCCGAGGCCGAGGTGCGGGCCATCGTCGCCGACATCGCCGCGCACCGCTATTCGAACATCGAAATGGCCGCTTTCATCGCCGCCTGCAGCGACGACCACCTCGACCTGGACGAAGTGGTGGCGCTGACCGCCGCGATGGTCGACAGCGGTGCCCGGCTGCGATGGCCCGGCCCGGTGATCCTGGACAAGCATTGCGTCGGCGGGCTGCCGGGCAACCGCACCACGCCGATCGTGGTGTCGATCTGCACGGCACTGGGGCTGACCATGCCCAAGACCTCCTCGCGCGCGATCACTTCGCCGGCCGGCACTGCCGACACCATGGCGATGCTGGCCCCGGTCGAGCTGGACCTGGCGCGGATGCGCCGTACGGTCGAGCACACGGGCGGGTGCATCGTGTGGGGCGGGGCGATCAACCTGGCGCCGGTGGACGACACGCTGATCCGGATCGAGCGTGCGCTGGACATCGACAGCCCCGGGCAACTGGTCGCCTCGATCCTGTCCAAGAAGATCGCGGCAGGCTCCACCCACGTGGTGATCGACATGCCGGTCGGGCCAACCGCCAAGGTCCGCGACCCGCGCCGGGCGCGGACGCTGGAACGGATGCTGCGTGCGGTGGCAGAGCGCTTTGGCCTGGCGCTGACGGTATTGCGCACCGACGGCGCGCAGCCGGTCGGCCGCGGCGTGGGCCCGGCGCTGGAAGCGCACGACGTGCTGGCGGTGTTGCAGAACCTTCCGGCACAGCCGCAGGACCTGCGCGAGCGGGCGCTGGCACTCGCCGCGGCCGTGATCGAAGCCGGCGGGCGGGCCGCGGGCGAGCCGTCGCTGGCGCTGGCGCGCGAGTGCCTGGATTCGGGCCGCGCCTGGCGGCAGTTCCAGGCCATCTGCCAGGCCCAGGGCGGCCTGCGCAGCCCCGGCGTCGCGCCCTACCGGCGCCCGGTGGCGGCCTGCCGCGGCGGCCGGGTCGAGGCGGTCGACAACCGCCGGCTCGCGCAGGCGGCCAAGCTGGCGGGCGCGCCGCTGTCGCCGCTGGCGGGGCTGTCGATCGACGTGCGCCTGGGCGACCCGGTGGTGGTCGGCCAGCCGCTCTTCACCCTGCATGCGCAGAGCCCGGGCGAACTTGCCTACGCGATGGAATACGTCTCCCGCCACCCGGACATCGTCCACCTCGGTGCCGCCGCATGAGCCTGCTCTACGCGTTGCCGGGCAACGCGGCCTTCGCCCGGGCGCTGTGCAGGCACGCGGGCTGGCAGCGCGGCGAACTGGAACTGCACCGGTTTCCGGACGGCGAATCGCTGCTGCGGCTGGCCACCCCGCCGCGCGGCACCGTGGCGCTGGCGTGCTCGCTGAAGCGGCCGGACGCCAAGCTGTTCCCGCTGCTGGCCGCGGCCGCGACGGCGCGCGAGCTTGGTGCGACGCAGGTGGGCCTGGTCGCGCCCTACCTGGCCTACATGCGCCAGGACGTGCGCTTCCACCCGGGCGAAGCGGTGTCGGCGCGGGTCATCGGCGGGCTGCTCGGCAACGCCTTCGACTGGGTAGTGACGGTCGACCCGCACCTGCACCGCATCCACGACCTCGCCGAGGTGTTCGCCTGCCGCACGTCGGTGGTCCACGCGGCGCCCGAGCTGGCGGCATGGATCCGGGCCCACGTGCGCGAGCCGCTGCTGGTCGGGCCGGACACGGAGAGCGCGCAGTGGGTGCAGGCGGTGGCCGACGCACTGGGCGCGCCCTGCGTGGTGGCGCACAAGCAGCGCCGCGGCGACCGCGACGTCAGCGTGCGACTGCCGTCACTGGCCCGCTGGCGCGGGCACACGCCGGTCCTGCTGGACGACATCGCCGCGTCGGGACATACCTTGATCGACACGGCCCGCGGCGTGCGCGAGCAACTGCCGCAGCCGGCACCGGTCGCCGTGGTGGTGCATGGCCTGCTCGGCCGCGGCGCGCTGGAAGCCCTGCATGGCGCCGGGATCATCCGGCTGGTCACCACCAACACCGTGCCCGGCGAGCTTTCGGCGATCGACGTCAGCGCCCGCGTCGCCCAGGCCATGGCGGCCCTCGGCGCGGCGGGCGGCTAGCTAGCGCACCACCAGCACCGGCACGCGCGAATGGGCCAGCACCTTCACCACCACCGAGCCCAGCACCAGGCTGAGCAGGGCGCCCCAGCCGTGCGAGCCCATCGCCACCAGGTCGCACTTGAGGCGGGAGGCGAGCCGGGTGACCGCCTCGGCCGGGTCGCCGACTTCGTGCCTTTCCTCGAACGTGTGACCGGCCTTGGCCAGCGTGCGCCGCGCGGTGCGCAGGGCCGTGTTGGCGTTGGACGCGTGATACCGGCTGATGTCGCCCGCGCTCAGGTAGCGGGTCACGCCGGCGCTCAGCGGCGGGTCCACGTGCAGCAGGACCAGGGCGGGGCGCGAGGACTCCGGCACCTGGCTCCAGTGACGGATGACGTAGCGGACGGCGCGGTGGCTGCTGGGGCTTCCGTCGACGGGCAACAGGATCTTCATGGCGGGTCCCGGGGTCAGGGAGCGAGCAGCAGCGGCACGCGGCTGTGCCGCAAGGAGTGGCGCGTGGCGCCGCCGAGCAGCCGTTCGCTGGTCCGCCGGCGTCCCCAGGCACCCTGCACCAGCAGGTCGACGCCCAGGCGGCTGGCCTCATGGTGGATCGCTTCGCCGACGTCGCCGTGCACCTGGAAGGGCAGCCAGTCGCAGGCCACGTCCTGCCGGCCGAGCCACTCGCGCAGCGGCGCGGCGGTCCTGCCGCCGGGGCCGTGCGTGCCGTCGAGCACGGTCACCCGGTCGGCCATCCGCAGCAGCGGCAAGGCGGCGCGTGCGGCGCGGGCGGCCGGCGCGCTGCCGTTCCAGGCGAGCAGCACGTGGCCGATCGCCGGCCGCGCGATCCAGTCGTCGGGCACCAGGATGACCGGACAGCCGCCGTGCACCAGTGTCTCGGCCAGCCGGCGGGAGGCATCCTGCAGGCTGGCCGGCCAGCCAGGCAGGCGCCCGATGATCAGGTTGGCCAGGCTGGCGCGCTCGGCCACGACCTTGCGGAACACGCCGCAGACCACTTCCCAGTTGCCGCCGACGGCGGCCGCCTTGCAGCGCTGGAGCCACCAGGCTTCGTCGGCCAGCGCGTCGCGCTGCTCGGCGGCCAGGATGCCCGCGGCGTCCGGCAACGCCATCACCACCGCATCGAGTGGAATCACGCACAACCCGGTGACCCAGGCGTGCCACTGGCGGGCCAGCGAAAAGGCGTAGTCCAGCAACGGCGCCTCACGTTCGGGCTCGGCCACGTTAACGATCAGTTCGGTCATCGACTCGGCTTCCGCAGGCGTGTGCGCCAAGCATGCGCAGGCCGTGCCCGGCGGCTGTTGACCGGGATCAACTCGGGTCATTTGTGGCGCCCTGGTCGCGGCTACCGTCGACCGCCCCTGGGCCTGGGCGAGGGGGCGCAATAGGCGTCATGCAGGGCCTCGATGACCGCCTGCGCGGGGCCCGGCTCGAGCGCGTAGTGGATCGATTGCGCCTCGCGCCGCGTGCTTACCAGGCCGTCCTCGCGCAGCCGCGCCAGGTGCTGCGAAAGCGCCGACTGGCTCAGGGCGGGGAGCGCCTCGTGGAGCTGGCCGACGGAGCGCTCGCCCTCCACCAGCAGGCACAGCATCCGCAGCCGCTGCGGGTTGCCCAGCGCCTTGAGCAGCCGCGCGGCCTCGTCAGCGCGGGCGTGCATGGCGGAAAGGTCGGCGGGTAGGCGCGTGGGCATGAGGGGTTCTCCGTTGCGGCTTGACTTTAGCACTTTCGAATATTAACGTTGTCTAATATTAGAGCAACCTAATCTACAAGACGCTTGATGCCGGTCAACAGCCGCGTGCCGCGCGGCCGCCAGCATGCCGGCAGTCAAACGGGAGTGCGCGAACATGGCCGACATCATCGTGCTGGGCGCCGGACTGGGCGGTACCGCCGCGGCGTACGAGATCCGCGCCGCGCTCGGCAAGGGACACACCGTGACCCTCGTCGGCGACGGGCCGCGCTTCAACTTCACCCCCTCCAACCCCTGGCTGGCGCTGGGATCGCGCAAGCGCGAGGACATCGGTCTTGCGCTGGCCGGCCCGATGGCGCACCACGACATCGGGTTCATCGACGTGGCGGCGGAGAAGGTCCTCGCAGCCGAAAGCCAGCTTCGGCTGGTCGATGGCCGCGTGCTCGACTACGACTTCCTGGTGATAACCACCGGGCCGCGCCTGGCCTTCGACGAAGTGCCCGGGCTCGGTCCGGACGGGCACACCCAGTCGATCTGCACGGCCGAGCATGCGCAGCGTGCCTGGGAGGCCTACCAGCGCTTCCTCGATGCACCGGGTCCGGTGGTGGTCGGGGCGGCGCCGGGCGCCAGCTGCTTCGGCCCGGCCTACGAATTCGCCATGCTGATGGACAACGACCTGCGCCGGCGCAAGCTGCGCGAGCACGTGCCGATCACCTACGTGACCCCGGAGCCGTACGTCGGGCACATGGGGCTGGGCGGCGTGGGCGACTCCAAGGGCCTGCTCGAGCACGAGTTCCGCCAGCGTGGCATCCGCTGGATCGCCAACGCCAAGGTGCTCGGCGCCGAGGCGGGCAAGCTCCGGCTGCAGGAGCTCGACGCCCGGGGCCAGCCGGCAGGCGAGAGCGAGCTGCCGTTCGCCTACGCCATGCTGCTGCCGGCCTTCACCGGCGTGGACGCGGTGCGCGGCATCGAGGGGCTGACCAATCCGCGCGGCTTCATCCTGGTCGACGAGCACCAGCGCAACCCCCGCTTCCGCAACGTCTTCGCCGCCGGCGTGTGCGTGGCGATCCCGCCGGTGGAGGCCACGCCGGTGCCGACCGGCGCGCCCAAGACCGGCTTCATGATCGAGTCGATGGTCACCGCGATCGCGCACAACCTGCGCGAGGAAATCGCCGGCCGCCAGCCCGATGCGCGCGCGACCTGGAACGCGGTATGCCTGGCCGACATGGGCGACACCGGCGCGGCGTTCGTCGCGCTGCCGCAGATCCCGCCGCGCAACGTGACCTGGGCGAAGGAGGGCAAGTGGGTGCACCTGGCCAAGCTCGCCTTCGAGAAGTACTACCTGCACAAGATCCGCAGCGGCAACACCGAACCGGTCTACGAGAAATACGTGCTCAGGCTGCTCGGCATCGAGCGGCTCAAGCCGCCCGTCAAGCATGCCCAGGGAGACCTTCCATGAACATCGATCGCGTCGTGCTCGGCTTCGCCGGAAGCATGGTTCTGCTGTCCGTCGCCCTGGGCTGGTGGGTGGCGCCCGCCTGGCTGTGGCTGGCCGTGTTCGTCGGCGCCAACCTGCTGCAGTCCTCGTTCACCGGCTTCTGCCCGCTGGCGATGATCCTCAAGGGCCTCGGGTTCAAGCCCGGCTGCGCCTTCCCCCGCTGACCACGCCATCCCTGCCGACCACCGAGGCCACCGCCGTGTACTACATCACCGAGACCGCCAAGCCCTTCGCCCAGGCCGCCGAGGACCTGGATGCCGCCGTGCGCCGCCACGGCTTCGGCGTGCTGCACGTGCACGACATCGGCGCCACGCTGCGCGGCAAGGGCGTGCCGTTCGAGCGCGAGTGCAAGGTGTTCGAGGTGTGCAACCCGCGGCAGGCGGCGACGGTGATGGCGACGGACATGCGCCTGAACATGGCGCTGCCGTGCCGCATCTCGGTCTACACCGAAGGCGGCCAGACCCGCATCGGCATGATCGAGCCCGACCATCTGCTCGGCATGCTGTCGGACGATCCCGCCCTGCAGCCCGTGGCGGACGAGGTCCAGACGCAGATGCGCCGGATGATCGACGAGGCCCGCTGATGCGCCACGCCCGTCCACTGCCTGTACTGGCCTTCGCCGTCGCGCTGCTGGCCGGCTGCCACGGCGATGCGCCGCCGGCGCCGCGCGCGGCAAGCGCGCCGATCGACCTGGCCAGCCGCGTGGTGCGCCTGCAGGAGGCGCCGCGTGAACAGGCCTGGGACGGCGTGGTCGAGGCGGTCAACCAGGCCACCGTGTCGGCGCAGACCGCCGGCCGCGTGGTCGAGCTGCCCTACGACGTCAACGACACCGTGCCCGAGGGCGCGGTGATCGTGCGCTTCACCGACGTCGAGCAGAAATCCGCGCACAACCGCGCACAGGCCCAGATCGCCGCGGCGCAGGCGGCCTATGACGAGGCGGAGGCGTCCTACAAGCGGGTCGCCGCGATCGCCGCACGCGGCCTGGTCGCGCGCCAGCAATTGGACCAGGAGCGCGCCCGGCGCGATGCGGCACGGGCTGCGCTGCAGGCGGCGCAGGCGCAGTTGCGCGAGATCGGCCAGCAGCTGGACTACACCGTGGTGCGCGCGCCCTACGCCGGTATCGTCACGCGTCGCTTCGTGCAGGTGGGCGAATCGGTGCAGCCGGGCCAGCCGCTGATGGCCGGCGTCTCGCTGAAGGACCTGCGCGTCACCGTGCAGGTGCCGCAGAGCGCGGTCGCCGCGATCCGTCGGCTCAACCATGCCGAGGTACTGCTGGCCGATGGCGCACGCCGCGTCGCGGCCACCAAGGTAACGGTGTTTCCCTACGCCGACCCGGACACGCACACCTTCAGCGTGCGGCTGGAGCTGCCGGGCGACGACACCGGCCTGTATCCGGGCATGACGGTCAAGGTCGCCTTCGCGGTCGGGCGCGAGCGCCGGCTGCTGGTGCCGGCCTCGGCGCTGGTACAGCGGGGCGAACTGCAGGGCGTGTACGTGCTGGGGCAGGGCGCGCCGCAATTGCGCCAGGTACGCACTGGCGCGCGCTACGGCGATTCGGTCGAAGTGCTCGCCGGCCTGGACGACGGCGAGCGCATCGCGCTCGATCCGGCGGCCACGGCGCGCTGGATCGGCGTGCACCGCGGCGAGGCCGCGCCATGAGCGAGCCGAAGCTCGGCTTCTCCGGCCGCATCGCACGCGCCTTCCAGGCATCCCCGCTCACTCCGATCCTCGCGCTGGCCGCCCTGCTGCTCGGCCTGGCCGCGGCGGCGATCACGCCGCGCGAGGAAGAGCCGCAGATCGACGTGACCATGGCCAACGTGATGGTGCCGTTCCCCGGTGCCGACGTGCGCGACGTGGAAAACCTGGTGGCCTTCCCGCTGGAGCAGAAGCTCGCCGAGATCGAGGGCGTCAAGCACGTCTATTCGATGAGCCGGCCGGGCATGGCGGTGCTGACGGTCGAGTTCCAGGTCGGCGTGCCGCGCCAGAGCGCGATCGTGCGGTTGTACAACCAGGTTTTCCAGAACCAGGACTTCGTGCCGCCGGGGCTGGGTGTCGGTCCGCCGCTGATCCGGCCGATGGGCATCGACGACGTGCCGGTGATGTCGCTCACGCTGTGGAGCGATGCGCCGGCGCAGAACCCGACCCGGCTGGCCGAGGTGGCGCACACGCTGGAGACCGATCTCAAGCGCATCCCCGGCACGCGCGACGTCTACGCCCTGGGCGCGCCGACGCGGGCGGTGGTGGTGGAGCTGGATGCGGCGCGTCTGGCCGCCTACGGCATGGCGGTGGGCGACCTCGCGGGGGCGCTCAAGGCGGCGAACGTGGTCGCCCAGGCCGGCGACCGGGTGACCGGCGACCGCGACGTGCCGGTCACCGCCGGCACCTTCCTGGCCAACGCCGGGGACGTGGCCAACCTGGTGATCGGGCTCAAGCACGGCCAGCCGGTGTTCCTCTCCGACGTGGCGCGCATCCACGCCGGCGCCGACCTGCCGGGCCGCTATGTCTGGTTCGGCGCGCCCGCGGGCAAGGACGGGCCGACCGGCAACGCACCGGCAGTCACCCTCGCGGTGGCCAAGAAGCCGGGCGCCAATGCCGCCGACATCACCACCGCCATCGCCGCACGCCTGGCTGCGCTGCGAAACGTGTCGATCCCGGCCGACGTGCACGTCACGGTCACCCGCGACTACGGCCAGACCGCCACCGACAAGGCCGACAAGCTGATCCACAAGCTGATCTTCGCGACCGGCTCGGTGGTGCTGCTGGTGCTCCTCGCGCTGGGCTGGCGCGAGGCGATCGTGGTCGGCAGCGCGGTGATCATCACCTTGATGCTGACTCTGTTCGCCTCCTGGGCGATGGGATTCACGCTCAACCGGGTATCGCTGTTCGCGCTGATCTTCTCGATCGGCATCCTGGTCGACGACGCCATCGTGGTGGTGGAGAACATCCACCGGCACATGGCGCTCGGCGGGCGCACCCTGCGCGAGGCGATCCCGGAGGCGGTGAGCGAGGTGGGTGGGCCGACCATCCTGGCCACCTTCACGGTGATCGCCGCGCTGCTGCCGATGGCGTTCGTGTCGGGACTGATGGGGCCGTACATGCGGCCGATCCCGATCAACGCCTCGGCCGGCATGCTGCTGTCGCTGGCGGTGGCGCTGATCGTCACGCCGTGGCTGGCGCTGAAGCTGCTGCGCCACCACGCACACGAAGGCGACGCCGCGGCGGTGCCGGCCGACAGCCGCCTGCACCGGGTCTTCGACCGGGTGATGACGCCGTTCATCGCCGGCGACAGGGCGCGCCGCCGCCGGCGCCTGCTGTTCGCCGCGATGGGCGTGCTGGTGCTCGCCGCGGTCGGGCTGGTGGTGGTCCGGGCGGTGGTCCTCAAGATGCTGCCGTTCGACAACAAGTCCGAGTTCCAGGTGGTGGTCGACATGCCCGAGGGCAGCACGCTGGAGCGCACCAACCGCGTGCTCGGCGAGCTGGCCGCGGCGGTGTCCAGGCTGCCCGAGGTGGCCAACTGGCAGGGCTATGCCGGCACCGCCGCGCCGATCACCTTCAACGGGCTGGTGCGCCAGTACTACCTGCGCAGCGGCGCCAACGTCGGCGACCTGCAGGTGAACCTGGTCGACAAGTCCCTGCGCCACCGCCAGAGCCACGCCATCGCGCTGGCCATCCGCCCGGCGCTGGCGAAGATCGGCGCCCGCTACGGCGCCTCCGTGAAGATCGTGGAGGTGCCACCCGGCCCGCCGGTACTCGCGCCGATCGTCGCCGAGGTCTACGGGCCGGACGACGCCACCGTGCGGCGCACCGCGCTGGCGCTGGAACGCCGCTTCAAGGCCAACCCGGACGTCGTTGACGTCGACTCCAGCGTGGAGGACCCCGCCCCGCGCGAGGTGATGGTGGTCGACCGCGAGCGCGCCGCGCGGCTGGGGCTGGACCAGGCCGGCATCGCGCAGGCGCTGCGCACCGCGCTGTCCGGCGAGGATGCCACCTACCTGATGGACGGCCACGCCCGCTACGCGGTACCGGTGCGCCTGCGCCTGCCGCCCGGCGACCAGGCCTCGCTGGCCCAGCTGCTGGCGCTGGAAGTACGCGCGCAGGGAGGTGCGCTGGTGCCGCTGTCCGAAGTCGTGAGCGTGCGCCCGGCCACCTGGGAGCAGACGATCTACCACAAGGACCTGCTGCCCTATGCCTACGTCACCGGCGACGACGCCGGGGCCACCGACAGCCCGCTGTACGGCATGTTCAGCCTGGTCGGCACGCTGCGCCACCAGGACGTGGCCGGCGCGCGCCTCGGGCAGCACTTCATCGCGCAGCCGGAAGACACCTCCGCGCCGTCGGTGAAATGGGACGGCGAGTGGCAGATCACCTACGAGACCTTCCGCGACATGGGCCTGGCCTACTCGGTCGGCCTGCTGCTGATCTACCTGCTGGTGGTCGGCCAGTTCAGGAGCTACCTGGTGCCGCTGATCATCATGGCACCGATCCCGCTGACCGTGATCGGGGTGATGCCCGGCCATGCGCTGGTGGGCGCGCAGTACACCGCGACCTCGATGATCGGCATGATCGCGCTGGCCGGCATCATCGTGCGCAATTCGATCCTGCTGATCGACTTCATCAACCACGCATTGGCCGCCGGGCGGCCGCTGGGCGAGGCGGTGGTGGAGGCCGCGGCGGTGCGCGCCAAGCCGATCGTGCTGACCGGCGTGGCGGCGATGGTCGGCGGCTTCTTCATCATCGACGACCCGATCTTCCAGGGCCTGGCGGTGTCGCTGATCTTCGGCATCCTGGTGTCGACGGTGCTTACCCTGCTGGTCATTCCGCTGCTCTACTACGCCTGGCTGGCGCAGCGGGCGCCACCTTCGCAAGGAGACGTGACGTGAGCGAGACGCAGACGGTCGAGGTCAGCCTGACCCAGGTGGGCGAGTACGAGTTCAACGTGCGCTTCGACGGCGCCGCGATGGGCGAACTGGCCACCGACGAGCCGCCGCCGCTGGGGCAGGGCCATGGTCCCAACCCCTCGCGCCTGCTGGCCACCGCGGTAGCCAACTGCCTGGCGGCCAGCCTGCTGTTCGCGCTGCGCAAGTTCGGCAACGCACCGGCACCCCTTGCCGCCAGGGCACGCGCGAGCGTCGCGCGCAACGCGGCCGGTCGCTGGCGGGTGCCGCGCATCGAGGTCGACCTGCAGCTTGCCGACGCGGCCACCTCGCTGCAGCACCTGGACCGCGTGCTGGCGCAGTTCGAGGACTTCTGCGTGGTCACCGGCAGCGTGCGCCAGGGCGTCGAGGTCGACGTGCGGGTGCTCGATCCGGCCGGGGTAGCGTTGCCCGTGCGCAACGGATAGCCGCACGGCGTCCCGAGTTGATCGTGATCAAGGCCGCTCGCGCCCGGCGGCCTAGGGTGGGGCGTGTCCGGCGCCGGTCGCGCCCGGACCGAGCAACCCTCGCCGGAGGAGCGCCATGAGCGTCGCCAAGGTCATCGAAATCATTTCCGAATCACCTGACAGCGTGGAGGATGCCGTGCAGCAGGGTCTGGAACGGGCCGCCCGCACGCTGGACGGGATCAAGGGCGCCTGGATCAGCGAGACCAAGGTGGTCACCGGGCCCGACGGCAAGATCATGGCCTGGCGCGTATGCATGCGGGTCAGCTTCGTGATCGGCTGAAACGCTGCGATTCGCAAGCCGCCGCACATGCAGGTTGCGGCCGGAGTCATCGTCATGAAGGGTTTTGTGCCATCCGGGACCCGCCATTACGCCGATCGCCAGGACGCCGGCCGGCAACTGGCCGAAGCGTTGAGTGCCTATCGCGGACAGCGCCCGCTGGTGCTCGCCATACCGCGCGGCGGCGTTCCCGTCGGGCGCATCGTCGCCGATGCGCTGGACGGCGACCTGGACGTGGTGCTGGTGCGCAAGCTCGGTTCGCCGGTCAACTGCGAGCTCGCCATCGGCGCCGTCGACGAGCAGGGACGCGTCCAGCTGTCGGCGTGCTCCGGTGTGGTCGGCGCGGGCATGGGCTACGTGAGGGCCGAGGCGGCCCGGCAACTGGCGGTGATCCGCAAGCGGCGCGCCAGCTACAGTCCGGGCCGCCATCCGGTCGACCCTACCGGTCGCGTGGTGATCGTCGTGGACGACGGGCTGGCCACCGGCGCGACCATGCGCGCCGCGCTGGACGCGGTGCGCCAGCAGCATCCGGCCGTGCTGGTGGCGGCGGTGCCGGTGGCGGCGCCGGACAGCCTGGACGGCCTGGACGAGCTGGCCGACGAGGTCGTCTGCCTGTACGCGCCGACGCGGTTCCGGGCCGTCGGCGCCTTCTACGAGGATTTCCGGCCGGTCGACGATGTCGAGGTCCTGCGGCTGCTCGCGGCGCCCCCGAAGGCGGCCGCCGGACTACCGGCGCCGGAGCCGGTGACGTTCGACCTGCCGGACGTGAGCCTGCCGGGCGACCTGGCGGTGCCGCCCCACGCGCGCGGGCTGGTCATTTTCGCCCACGGCAGCGGCGCCGACCGGGGCAGCCCGCGCGACCGCAACCTCGCGCAGTTCCTGCAGCAGGCTGGCATGGCCACCTTGCTGTTCAACCTGCTGACCCCGGAAGAGGAGCTCTCGCGCGCCGCGGTCTTCGACATCGCGGCGCTCGCCGACCGGCTCGCCGCGGTGGTGGCCCGGGTCCGGCAGGACCCCGTGCTGGGCCAGCTGCCGCTGGGCCTGTTCGGCGCCAGCACCGGCGCCGGCGCGGCGCTGGCGGTGGCCGCGCAGCGGCCGCGCGACGTCGCCGCGGTGGTGTCCAGGAGCGGGCGGCCGGATCTGGCCGGTGCCGGGACCCTGGCCCGTGTGACCGCGCCGACCCTGCTGATCGTCGCCGGCGAGGACCGGCAGGTGGTCTCGCTCAACCGCGCCGCGCAGCGTCGTATCCCGGGCAAGAACGAACTGGCGGTGGTGCCCGGGGCGACCCACCTGTTCCAGGAGCCCGGCACCCTCGAGGCGGCCTCGAAGCTTGCCCGCGACTGGTTCGCCCGCTGGCTGGGCGCACGGGTGCGCGCACCGCGCCGGCGGCCGGTCGACGGCCCCGGGGCGGGCCGGCTCGCGGGTTAGGACGACGCAGCCGGTCAGGGCTGGATACGCCCGTCGACGATGCGGATGCGCCGGTCGGCCTGGGCGGCGAAGTCGGGGTCGTGGGTCACCACCGCCACCGCACGGCCCTGCGCGTGTGCCAGCGCCAGGATGGTGCGCTGGACGTTGCGGCTGGCGACGCTGTCCAGGTTGCCGGTCGGCTCGTCGGCCAGCACCAGCATCGGGTCGTTCGCCAGCGCGCGGGCAATCGCCACGCGCTGGCTCTGGCCGCCGGACAGCTGGCGCGGCCACTTGTCGCATTGCGAGCCGAGGTCCAGCCCGGCGAGCAGGGCACCCGCCCGCTCGCGGATCGTGGCCTCGTCGTAGAGGCCCAGCCGGCGCATCGGCAGCATGACGTTTTCGCGGGCGCTGAATTCCGGCAGCAGGAAGTGCGCCTGGAATACGAAGCCGATCGTGCGCAGCCGCGCCTCCGAGCGTTCGTCCTCGCCGTAGTCGCTGGTGTCGGTGCCGCCCAGCCAGATGCGCCCGGCCGTGGGCAGGTCGAGCAGGCCCATCAGGTAGAGCAGCGAGGACTTGCCCGAGCCGGAGGGACCGGTGATCGCCACGCACTCCCCGGCGTCGATGCGCAGGCTGGCCTCGTCGACCAGCGTGACCGGCACCTCGCCCTCCAGTCGGCGGGTCACGTGCTCCAGCCGGATCGCCTCGGCCATCAGGTGCCCCCGCGCAGCACGTCGACCGGCTCGACCTTGGCCGCGCGCCGCGCCGGCAGGTACGCGGCGATCATCGCCGCGAGCATCGCCACGCCGCCGGCGAGCAGGAACTGGAACGGGCTCCAGTCGATCGCCAGGTAGGTGACGTCGGTGCTGCCCGGCACGCGGAAGTGAATGCGCATCAGGCCGGCCATCAGCCCGCAGCCCAGCCCGATGCCGAACACGTTGCCGACCGCGCCGATCAGCGCGCCCTGGGCGAGGAACATGCCTTCGATGTCGCGCGCCTCGAAGCCCATCGCGCGCAGGATCGCGATGTCGCGCTGCTTCTCCAGCACCACCGTGGAGATCACGTTGTAGATCCCGAACGCGGCCACCACCAGCACCGCGCCGACCACCGCGTACATGATCACGCTGCGGATCGCCAGCGCACTCATCAGGTCCTCCGAGCGTTCCTGCCAGGACACCGTCTTGTAGCGCACGCGCCGCTCGATGCGGGCCGCCTCGGTGCGCGCGGCGTTGGGGTCGGCCAGCTTGATGACGATGGTGTTGATCCGGTTCGGCCGGTCGAGCATGGACTGCACGCGCTTGAGCGCGACGAACGCCTGGCCTGCGTCGAAGTCGGACCGGCCGGTATGGAACAGGCCGATGATCTTGAAAGTTCGCACCTGGCCGGTGGTGCTCGCCACCCGCAGGTTGTCGCCCATCGACAGGCTCATGCGCCGTGCCAGCTCGTCGCCGACGACGATGCCGTTGGGGTTGGCTTCGAGCTCATCCAGCGAGCCGCGCACCATGTAGCGGCGGATCGTCGAGACCTGTGCGTACTCGCTGGCGACGATGCCGTACAGCCCGATCGCGCGGTCCTTGCCGGCGAAGCTTGCCAATGCCTGGCCGCTCAGCACCGCCGAGGCGCGCAGACCCGGCGTGCGCCGCAGGTAGTCCAGGATCTGCGGGTAGCCGCGGATGCCGCGCATCTCGGTCTGCGGGACCAGGTGGCGCAGCTGCACCACGGCCCGCGGGAACAGCTGGCTGACCGGTTGCAGGGTGGGGTTGCGGTACTCGTCCTCGATGGTGATGTGCGGCGCGTTGTCGACCAGCCGATGGATGATGTCCTGCTCCGAGCCGCGCATCATCGCGGAGATCGAGAGGAAGAAGGACACGCCCAGCACCACGCCCAGCAGCGAGACGATGCTCTGGCGTCGGCGCGCCAGCAGGTGCCGTGCGGCGATGTCCACCAGCAGCCGGATCACGGGCGTGCCCCGGCGCCGGCCACGCGAACCTTCGCGTTTTCGCGCAGGCCGTCGGCCGGCGAGGCCACCACCGCGTCGTCCCCGGACAGGCCCGCGGTGATCTCGACCTGCCGCTCGCCGTGGATCCCGACGGCGACCCGGCGCGACTGCAGCCGGCCTGCGCGCACGATCCACACCCGGTCGCCGGCAAGCGCGCCGTCGGGCAGCAGCAGGGCGTGGTCGTGGCGGCGCACGATGACGTTGACCTCGGCGGTCATGCCGACCCGTAGCGGCGTGTCCCCGTCGATCGCGATGCGCACGCGGTAGCTGCGGCCGGTCGGATCGCCCTTGGGCGTGACGCTGCGCACGCGCCCCTGGAAGACCCGGCCCGGGAACGCGTCCGCACGGATCAGCACCGGTTGGCCCGGTGCGATCCGCGCGATGTCTTCCTCGTCGACATCGGCAGTGATCCGCGGCGGCGAATCGACGGCGAGCCAGAACAGCGTGGTGCCGGGCGTCATCAGCTGGCCGATCTCGCCATCGCGGCGGATCACCGTGCCGTCCGTCGGCGCCAGCAGCCGCGCGTAGCGGAGCTCGGCCCCGGCACGGGCGACGGCCGAGCGCGCCGACAGCCAGTCCGAGCGGGCCTTGTCGTACTGCGTGCGCGCGATGACCCCGCGCGGGAGCAGGGCGGCGTAACGGCGGTACTCGGCCTGCGCGAACGCCTCCTGCGAGCGCAGTTGCGCCAGGTTGCTGGCCAGGTCGGTGTCCTCCAGCCGGCCCAGCTGCTGCCCGGCGTGCACGCGGTCGCCTTCGTCGACATCCAGTTCGACCAGCCGCGCGGTGATGCGCGCGGCGATCGGCAGCATGACGGTCGGTTCCACCGTGCCGGTGGCGTAGACCGCATCGATGGCCGTGCCGCGGTGCGCGTGCACCACGGCCACGCGTGGCGGCAGCAGCCGCCAGGTCGCCAGGCCAGCCAGGGCGAGGACCAGCACGGCGCCCACCAGCCATGCGGCCACATGGCGGTGTCGCGCCGGATGCGGCGGCGCGGGGCCGACGGCGGCTACCGGTTTGGCGTGGGGTGCATCGTCTGGCATCAGGGGCTCCGGCGAGCGGGGGCGGAAGCCATCCGAAGCGCGCCGAACCGTTCGGTGCCACAGCGTAGGTCGCCAATACCGGTGGGCGTTGATGCATGTCAATCGGCGCCGCGGGCCCACCGTCGCCGGAGCGGCAGGGACGATGGTCGATCCGGCTTGATGTCGATCAACCCGGCGCCGGCGGCGCGGCGTAGCGTCGACGCTGGCCCGACGGGCGCGATGCCCGAAGGGCTTCCCCCCGCATCGATTGGAGGCTTGCCATCATGACCATGCTTACCCGTTGGAACCCCTTGAAGCCGGTTTCACGGACCGAACCGGGCGACTTCGACGAGCTGTTCCGCAACTTCGGGCTGCGCGCCATGTTCAGGGACCTGGAAGTGGCGCCGGAGATCCGTGTCGACGTCAGCGAGAGCGACGAGGCCTATGACATCCAGGCCGACGTGCCGGGCGTGCGCAAGGAAGACATCGACATCACGATCGACGGCAACCAGGTATCGATCACCGCCGAAGCCAAGCGCGAGACCGAAAAGAAGGACGGCAACCGTGAAGTGTGCAGCGAACGCTACTACGGCCAGGTGTTCCGCTCCTTCAGCCTGCCCACCGACGTCGACGACGCCAGGGCGGAGGCGCGCTACGAGAACGGCGTACTGAGCCTGCACCTGCCCAAGAAGCCGAACGGCCAGCAGCGGCGCATCAAGGTCGGTTGACCCCGATGGCGACCGCGCGAGGGGCGCCCGCGTGGGCGCCCCTCTCTTTTTGTTGCCGTACTGCCGGCTGGGGCGCAGGCGTCGCGGCGCTCACCCTGCCGAACGCGCCGGCACCGGGCCCGCCGGATGCCGTGCTTCCGGCGTCGGCGTGTTCCGCTGCAGGATGGCCTTGAGCGCCTCGCCGCTGAGGGTTTCATGCAGGAGCAGTTCCCCCGCCGCCGCTTCCAGTGCGACCTGGTGACGGCGCAACACGTCGGTCGCCGTGAGCAGGGCCTGATCGAGCAACTGGCGCACCGCCTGGTCGATCGTCGCCGCGGTGCTCTCGGCGTAGCGGCGGGGCTGCCAGGCATCGGCGGTCCCGAGCAGCGGCGCCGTGTCGGTTTCGTAGCTGACCGTGCCAAGTTCCACGGTCATGCCGTGGCGGGTGACCATCGCCCGGGCGAGTTCGGTCGCCTTGGCCAGGTCGTCGGCGGCACCGGTGGAGGCCTCGCCGAAGATCATCAGTTCGGCGGCGCGGCCGCCCAGCAGCATCGCGAGGCGTTGCGTCAGTTCCTGCCGCTGCATCAGGAAGCGGTCCTCGGTGGCGCGCTGGAGGGTGTAGCCGAGCGCCTCGATGCCGTGCGGCACGATGGACAGCTTCTGCACCTGGATGTCGCCCGACAGCGCCACCGCGACCAGCGCGTGGCCGACCTCGTGGAAGGCGACGATGCGCCGTTCCCTGGCGCTGAGCACGCGGCTGTGTTTTTCCAGGCCGGCAACCACGCGCTCGAGCGCGCAGGTCAGGTCCTCCATGCCCACGTCGGTCGCGTCGCGACGCGTGGCGAGCAGGGCAGCCTCGTTGGCGAGATTGGCCAGGTCCGCCCCGCTGAAGCCGGTGGTCAGCGAGGCGATCTGCTCGACATCCACATCCCTGCCGAGCACCAGCCGGGCCAGGTGCACGCGCAGGATCGCCATGCGCTCCTGCTTGTCCGGCCGGTCGATCAGGATCTGGCGGTCGAAGCGGCCGGCGCGGAGCAGGGCGGGGTCGAGGATCTCCGGCCGGTTGGTGGCCGCCAGCAGCACCACGCCGCCGCTCGGGTCGAAACCGTCCATCTCCTTGAGCAGCTGGTTGAGCGTCTGCTCCTTCTCGTCATGCCCGCCGGTGGAAACGTACGCGCCACGCGCCCGCCCGACCGCGTCCAGTTCGTCGATGAAGATGATGCACGGCGCCTGCGCCCGCGCCTGCTCGAACAGGTCGCGCACGCGCGCGGCACCGACGCCCACGAACAGCTCCACGAATTCCGAGCCGCTGATGGAGAAGAACGGCACGTCCGACTCGCCGGCCACCGCGCGGGCCAGCAGCGTCTTGCCGGTGCCCGGTGGCCCCACCAGCAGGATGCCCTTGGGCATGCGCGCGCCCAGCCGTCCGTAGCGCTTGGGATCGCGCAGGAAGCTGATGACTTCCTTCAGTTCGTCCTTCGCCTCCTCGGCGCCGGCCACGTCGGCGAAGGTGACGCCCACACCCCGTTCGACGTACACCTTCGCCTTGCTCTTGCCCACGCCCAACAGGCCCGACGCGCGGCCCCCGCCGCCCACGCGCCGGGTCAGCCCCAGCCACAGGGCGAACAGGAGCAGGCCCGCGACCAGCCAGGCCAGCGCGTGGCCGAAAGGATTGGTGGGCGGCTCGGCGCTGAACTCCACCCCGGCCGCAGCCAGCGCGTCGGCCAACCCCGGCTCGACCGGGACGGTGGTGAAGTGCCGTGCGACCGCTCCCGGCCGGGCGGGCTTGAACGTCCCGCTGATCCGGTCCCGTCCGACCTCCACGCTCCCGATCTTCCCGGCCGCCAGCGCCGCGCGGAATGCGCTGTAGGGGATCGACGGCGCCTGCGGGACGGCCAGCATCAGCTGCAGGCCGAGCAGGATGACCAGCGGCACCAGCCAGTACCAGAGCACGTCGTGCCGGGGAGTATCCATAGCCTTGCTTATGCCCATGCGGGCGGGTCGCGCGCTTGATGCAGGTCAAACCGGCGCAACGCCGGCGCGATCAGGCCGGCGGGTGCGTGGCGCCGCGGACCGCCGAACCGCGCCGCTGGAGATAGGCCTCCGACGCGTAGCGACGCATCATGCGATGGGCGTTGAAATAGCTGGCGAGCTTGGCCACCGATTGCTTCATCATGCCGATCCAGCCGGCGCGGTTGCGCTGGTACAGCGGCAGCACCACCTGCTCCAGGCAGTCGTAGAGCTTCCTGCTCGCGGTCGCATCGTCGTGTTCCTCGCCCAGCGACCAGCCGGTGACACCGTCGATGCACCCTTCCACCCACCAGCCGTCCCGCACGCTCAGATTGAGTACGCCGTTGGCGGCGGCCTTCATGCCACTGGTGCCGGAGGCCTCCATCGGCGGCAGCGGCGTGTTGAGCCAGACGTCGCAGCCGGCCACCAGCACCCGCGCGGCCGCCAGGTCGTAGTCGGGCAGGAACACCAGCCGGATCTGCGGCGCCAGTTCCCGGGCGAGCGCGTGCAGCTGGCGCACCAGCGCCTTGCCCGCCTCGTCGCGCGGATGCGCCTTGCCGGCGATGACCACCTGGAACGGCGACTTCGCATGGATCGCGCGCAGCCGCGAGGTGTCCGTGAACAGGAGCGTGGGCCGCTTGTAGGCGGTCATGCGGCGCGCGAAACCCAGGATCGGCAGCTGCGCATCCAGTGCCACGCCCGTGTGCCCGGCGACGTGGGCGATCAGGTCGGCGCGCGCGCGCTCGTGGGCCTGCCAGACGTCGGCATCGGGTACCTGGTCGAACCGCGCGAGCGTCTCCGGGTCGTGCACCCAGCAGTCCGAGCAGCGGTTGAAGAGGGCGGCGAAGGCCGGATGCACCCAGTCGGGCAGGTACACGCCGTTGGTCACCGCGCGCACGTCGTAGCCGGGGAACAGCCGCTCGGTCACCTCGGCATGGCGCACCGCCACGCCGTTGACGAAGCCGGCCAGGTTGAGCGCGAGCTGGGTGAGGTTCAGTGCCTGCGGTCCGGCCAGCAGGCGGACCTGCCCGCTGTCGAGGTAGCCCGGCAGCAGGCGTTCGTACAGCGCGTACGGGAAGCGGTCGTGCCCCGCCTCGACCGGCGTGTGCGTGGTGAAGACGCACGACCTGCGCACCGGGCCGGCATCGAAGGCCAGCTCGCCGGCGCCGACCGTGTCCGGCGGCAACGGGTAGCGGCGCAGGAGCTCCAGCCCGAGCAGCGCCGCATGCCCCTCGTTCAGGTGGTAGGTGGCGATCTCGAAGCCAAGTGCGTGCAGCACGCGCATGCCGGCGATGCCGAGCACGATCTCCTGCCGCAGGCGATAGGTCGCATCGCCGCCGTACAGCACGCCGGTGATGCCGCGGTCCTGCGGATCGTTCTCCGGCAGGTCGGTGTCCAGCAGCAGCACCGGCAGGACGTGTCCGAGGCGTCCCTGCAGCCGGTAGAGCCACGGGCGCACCCACACCTCGCGGCATTCGACCAGCACGGCAACCTTGGCGCGCAGGGGATGGACGAAGGTTTCGGGTGCCCACGGATCGGCCGATTCGAGCTGGTTCCCCTGCGCGTCGAAGGCCTGGCGCAGGTAGCCCTCGCGCGACATCAGGGTGACGAAGACCATCGGCAGCTCGAGGTCGGCCGCGGCCCGCGCGGTGTCGCCGGCGAGCACGCCGAGGCCGCCGGCGTAGGTGTGCATCGGCGGCTCCAGTGCGATCTCCATCGAGAAGTAGGCGATGTGCGTCCGGGGCAGGAAAGGGCCGATGGCGGCCATGGTCGACGGGAGCCCGGTCGCGGTGACGGCCGCATCCCGCGTATCGGGGTTCACGTGCGCGCTTCCATCTCGCGCACGTGCCCGCGGGTCAGCGCCCGGCTCATCTCCTGCAGGTAGACGCCCAGCGCGCCGTAGATGTCGTCCAGGCTGAGCAGGCCGCACAGGCCGCCCTTCGGATTGACCACCGGCAGGCGGCGGACGCCGTAGGCGCGCATGCGCGCCACCGCGTCGAGCAACAGCTCCTCTTCCGAGCAGGTCGCCGGCTCGCGGGTCATCACGTCGGCCACCCGGAGCCGCGCACAGGGCGCTTCCGGCGCCACGACCTCCAGCACGATGTCGCGATCGGTCAGCACGCCGACCGGAATGCGCTCGCCGTTGGGCTGCTCCACCACCACGAGCACCCCGACGTGTCGCGCGCGCATCAGTCGCGCGGCATCCGCCACGGAGGCGGCGGGGCTGATCGAAACCGCCTCGTGCGTGCATATGTCGTGGACTCGCATGGTCTCGGCCTCCCGCAACCGGGAGCGTGGCCCGGCCGGTGCCGCGGCGAATTGACTTCGGTCAACGGGAGCGTGCGCCGTGCGGCCCCTGCGGGAGCGATGGCCGTGCCCGTGTGTGCCGCCACGACGGGCTCTTCATTGACGCCCGGCAATGGCCGCCGTAATTTCGGGACCCATCTGTCCGTCCATGGAGCCTTCCATGGTGACGAGAAACGAGGCCCTGGACCCGTACCGCCTGCTGGCGGCCGCCATCGTGCTGCTCGCCATATGCTGGCTGCCGCCCGTTCCGATCGATGAGACGCGCTACCTCGCCGTCGCCTGGAACATGCACTGGCGTGGCGACTGGCTGGTTCCCTGGCTCGATGGCATGCCCTATCCGGACAAGCCGCCACTCCTGTTCTGGCTGATCAACGTCACCTGGTGGGTGACCGGCATCCATGCGTGGGCGGCCCGGCTCCTGCAGGTGGCGATGGGGCTGCTGACGCTGCCGCTGCTGCGCCGCCTGGCCAGGGAGCTGGGCGCGGACGCGTCCACGGCATCCCTGGCCGGGTGGCTGTGGCTCGGCAGCCTTACCTTCGCCGGCTATGCCGGTGCGCTGATGTTCGACATGCTGCTGTGCCTGTGCGTGCTGGTCGCCTGGCTCGGCGGCGTGTGGCTTTGGTACGGGCGCCTGCGCTCAGGCGCCGCGATGCTTGCCCTGGGCCTGGGACTGGGGCTGCTCGCGAAGGGACCGGTGAGCCTGCTGGTCGGCGGCCTGCCGGTGCTGCTGGGGCCGTGGTGGTGTGCACCGACCCCGCGGCCGCTCCGCCGGCCCTACCTGGCCATCGCGCTCGGCCTGCTCGGCGGCGCGGCGCTGGCGCTCGCCTGGGCGGTGCCGGCGGCCATGCATGGGGGCCCTGCCTATGCCAACGCCATCTTCCTCGGACAGACCGCCGGCAGGGTGGCGGAGAGCTTTGCGCACAACCGCGCGCTCTGGTGGTATCTGCCGATCGTGCCGGTGCTGCTGCTTCCCTGGCTCATCGGCCTGGGCCGGACCGGGCCGGCACGCGAACGCGAAGCGGCCGCACCGCGCTGCGACCGCTTCGCGCTTGCGGCAACCCTGCCGGCCTTCCTCGCCTTCTGCGTGATCAGCGGCAAGCAGCCGCATTATCTGCTTCCGCTCGTGCCGGCGATCGCGCCCGCAGCCGCCCTCCGGCTGGCCTCGGGGCGCTGGCGGGTGGTCGGGTGGCGCATCGGGCTGCTGCTGCTGGCGATGCCGGTGGGGGCCTGGTTCGCGCTCGGGCGTTTCGCGCCACAGGCGCCGCCGGGCGTCCACCTGGCACTGGCCGGCGCCGCCCTGGTCGGCGCAATCCTGCTGGTGCGCGGGAGGCGCGCGCTCGACGTGGCAACCGCCGCGCTGGCGATGATCGTGGTGGCGGCCCTGGTCAAGGGGGCCTTCCTCGCGGGTTCGGCCTCGCGCTACTCCGTGGCGACAGCCTCGCGCATGGTCGCGGAGGCACAGCGCGCGGACGTGCCGCTGCTGATGCTCAACCACCAGAACGGGCTGTTCACCTTCGCCGGCCGGCTGACGGCCGCCATTCCGACGGCGCCCGGCCCGCGCTACGTGGCGGCCTGGGTCCGGGCCCACCCGCGCGGCTGGGTGATCAGCAGCGACATGGACTACGACTACGCCGCCGTGCCGCTGTACCGGCAACCCTTCCTCGGTCGCCGCCTGGCGATCTGGCGGGCGAGCGACATCGCACGCGAAGCGATGGCGGCAAGCGAAGCCCGCCAAACGGCGCGAGGGCGGCCACCTCACAGCAAGGCTCCCGTGGGCATGTGAGACGGGGCCCCGTCGTGCTGCTGCGGACATTGAGTGCCGCTGCCCGCGTCCGACGTAGGAGCGCACCCGAACGCGAGCGCGGACCAACCCGGTAGCGCGCGGGTACGCCCCTGCACGGGCCAGCGCGGGCTTTCCTAGCCACCCATGGTGGCGGCCAGGCGGGCCCGCAAGGCGGCCAGCGGCAGGGTATTGACCACGTCCTTCGCTTCAATCCAGCCACGCCGCGCCTGGCCGATGCCGAAGCGCAGCGCCGCGAAGCCGGACGCGTCGTGGGCGTCGCTGCCGATCGCCAGCGGCACGCCGGCGGCCTTGGCCAGGCGGCAGTGCGCGTCGTTCAGGTCCAGCCGGTCCGGGTGCGCGTTGGCTTCCAGGAAGCAGCCGCGATCCCGCGCGTGGCGCACCACCCGTTCCATGTCCACCGCGTAGGCGGCGCGCTGCTCGATCAGGCGCCCGGTCGGGTGCGCCAGGATGCTGAAGCAGCGATGGTCCATGGCGCGCAGCAGGCGCGCGGTCTGCCGTTCGCGGGACAGGTCGAAGTGGCTGTGCACGGCAGCGACCACCAGGTCGAGGCGGGCCAGCAGCGCATCCGGAAGATCCAGCCGTCCATCCTCAAGGATGTCCACCTCGATGCCCTTCAGAAGCACCGGCGCCGCGTGCGTGTCGTTGAAGCGGTCGATCGCTTCGATCTGCGCCAGCAGCCGGCGCCGGTCCAGGCCGCCGGTCACCGCGAGGCCGCGCGAGTGGTCGGTGATCGCCAGGTACTCCAGCCCCGCGGCCGCGGCAGCGCGGGCCATCGTCTCCAGATCGGCGCCGCCGTCGCTGGCGTTGGTGTGGCTGTGCAGGTCGCCGCGCAGGTCCCCCGGCGTGATCAGCGCGGGCAGCGTCACGGCCGCCGCGGCCTCGATCTCGCCGGCGTCCTCGCGCAGCTCGGGCTCGATGACGGGGAGGTCGACGGCGGCATAGACCGAGGCTTCGGTATCACCCGCGAGCCGGCGGCTGCCGCGATACACGCCGTACTCGTTGATCTTCAGCCCGCGCTTGCGCGCCCGCGCCCGCAACGCGAGGTTGTGCGCCTTGGAACCGGTGAAGTAGACCAGCGCGGCACCGAGGCTCGCCGGCCGGACCACGCGCAGATCCACCTGCAGCCCGCTGCGCAGCACCACGCTCGAGCGGGTCTCCCCTTGCGCCAGCACATGCTGCACCAGCGGATAGGCGAGGAAGCGTTCGCTCAGCGCGCGGCGATGGCGGGTGGCCACCAGCAGGTCGATGTCGCCGACCGTCTCCCGCCAGCGCCGCAGGCTGCCGGCCAGCACCACCTGCGCGGGTTCCGGCGCCGCCTGCAGGAAAGCCGCCAGCGCCTCGGCCTGCGGCAGCGCGGCCGACAGCTTCCAGCGGGGCGTGGTGCCCAGCGATTGCACCGCGGCCTCCAGCAGGTGGCGCTCGGTGTCCTTGCCGAAGCCCTTCAGCGTGCGGATGCGGCCGGCTCGCGCGGCGCGCAGCAGTCCGCGGACCGAGCTGACACCCAGTTCCTCGTGCAGCCGCAACGCCCGCCGCGGACCGAGGCCCGGCAGCCGGAGCAGGGCGGTCAGGCCGCGCGGGTGGGTATGCCGCAGTTCACGCAGCAGTGCGCATGAGCCGGCCGCCAGGATCTCCTCGATCTTCCCCGCAAGGTCGTCGCCGATGCCCGGCAGGTCGGCCAGCGGATGGTCGGCATCGCGCCAGGTGTCCAGCGGCTGCGGCCAGCCGCCGATCGTGCGCGCGGCATTGCGATAGGCACGCACGCGGAATGGGTTGGCGCCGTCCAGTTCCAGCCAGTCGGCGATCTCGTCGAAGACGGCCGCGACCTCGGCGTTGCTGGCGGCGACCACGGGAGAGGCGGCGGGCAGGGCGGTGGACTGGGCCATGGCATGGGCCTCCGGTGCAGGCCTACGCTGCCACGCACGAGGGCATCCGGCTTGACGTGGATCAAGCCTCGCCCCGCCTGCCGTGGAGGGCACGGCGCGCCAGCCAGAGTCCAGGGATCATCGGCAGCCAGGTGGTGCAGCCGCGCAGCAGCAGGGTCCCCGCCAGCGCGCCTTCGATCGGCACGCCCTGCATCGACAGCGCCGCCACGCTGGCCGCCTCGAAGGTGCCCAGGCCCATCGGGATCGGACTGACCGTCGCCACCATCATGGCCAGCAGGAAGCTCGGGTAGGCCACGCCGTAGGAGGCGTGCAGCCCGAGCGCCTGCAGCATGGTCCAGAGCGTCGCCGCGTCGGTGGCGATGACGGCGAGGTTCAGCCCGGCGGTGGCGGCCAGCAGTCGGCCGCGGCGCAGCAGGCGGCCCATCGGCGCCGCAGCGGCGGCATCCAGCAAGGCGGTCACGCCCGGCAGGCGTTCCAGCCATGCGGGCGCGCGCCGTCCATAGTGGTGCAGCGCGAACAGCGCGAGCGGCGCCGCCGCCGCGACCATGACGAAGACGACGGTGACGGTCGTCATCCACGGGCGCGCATCGTGGCGGAGCCACAGCAGGCCCATGCCGGCCAGGGCCGAGAGCAGGTAGGCGCCATGGAAGCCGATGAAATTCGTCATCAAGGCAGCCATGCACGCCGGCCTGGGCACGCCCTGGCGTGCCAGCACGCCGACCAGGAAGGCGGTGCCGCCGATGCCGCCGGTCGGCACGGACTGGTCGACGAACAGCTTGGCGACCGAAAGGCCGATCAGCGAGCGCCAGGAGCGGGGAGCGCCGGCACGATCCAGTCCCAGCCACCAGGCGGTGGCGACGCAGGCGTAGGTGGTCGCCTGCAACACCACGGCCAGGCCCAGCCAGGCCGGCGCGAGTGAACCCAGCAGGTCCAGGAAACGTTCCACCTCGCCACGGCGCAGGACGACGCCGGCGAGGGCGGCCAGGGCCAATGCACCCAGGAGCCACCCGGTCCATTGCAGCGTGGCCGCCGGCCGGTCGCCGCCCGCGGGGGGCGATGGCCAGTGGCTGGACGCAGACGGGTCGTGGTCCATGGGATCGGCTTGGGTGAGGACGGCGTACGGGCCCATGCCATCACGACCGGCCTCTCCCGGCTTGAGTTGCGTCAAGAACGGCGCCGATCGCCGCGGATTTGATGCCTGTCAACGGCGTGCGCGTGCGGTCGTGCATGGTGGCCGACATGGATCATTCATTCCGTTGCGCGGCCGGACCTGCGGCTCCCTCGGGAGAGGCCGCCCCATCGGCCTGCGCCGGGCTGTCCGATGCCGAAGCGGCCCGTCGCCGGGCCCGCGATGGCCCGAACGAGTTCCGCCATGCCGGCTCCGGCCTGCTGGCCACCCTGGCCGGCGCCCTGGCCAATCCGCTGGTGGCGATCCTGATCGCGGCAGCGGCAACTTCCGGTGTGCTCGGCGACGTCCTCGGCGCGCTGATCATCGCGGTGATCGTGCTGCTGAGCCTGGTGCTCAACGCCACGCTCGGCTTTCGCTCGCAGCGGGCGGCGGAGCGGTTGCGCGCCGAGATCACGCCGATGGCGACGGTCTGCCGCGACGGCCGGTGGCAGGAGCGCCCGCGGCGGGAACTGGTCCGGGGCGACCTGATCCGGCTCTCGGCCGGCGACCGCATTCCGGCCGATGCGCTTCTGCTCGAGGCCCGCGATTTCCACGTGCAGCAGGCTGCGCTCACCGGCGAGTCTCTGCCGGTCGAGAAAGAGCCTGCGCCGGCCGACGCCGCCACGGGTCCCGAGTCGAAAGGCAAGGTGTTCCTCGGTTCGTCCGTGGTCGCCGGCACCGCCGTGGCCGAAGTGGTCGCCACCGGTCGGGCCACCGCCTTCGGCGAAGTCGCGGCACGGCTCGGCGAGCGGCCGCCGCTGACCGAGTTCGAGCGCGGCCTGAAGGACTTCGCCGGGCTGATCATGCGCACCGTCGTGCTGCTGGTGCTGCTGGTGCTGCTGGTCGGCGTCGTGCTGCATCGTCCGCCTTTGCAGACGCTGCTGTTCGCGCTGGCGCTGGCGGTGGGCCTGACGCCGGAATTCATGCCGATGATCACCACGGTCACGCTGGCGCGTGGCGCCGTGCGCATGGCGCGGCGGCGGGTAATCGTCCGCCACCTCGCGGCGATCGAGGACTTCGGCAGCATGACCGTGCTGCTCAGCGACAAGACCGGCACGCTCACCCGCGGCGACACTGCCGTGGACGGCAGCTGGGACGCGCAGGGGCAGCCGTCGCCCCGCACCGCGCAGCTGGCCGCCCTGAATGCCCGCTTCGAGACCGGCACGCGCAGCCCGCTCGATACGGCGATCCTGCGCGACTGCCCGGCGCCCGCGGCCGGCTGGACCAAGCTGGACGAGATCCCGCTCGATTTCGAACGCCGCCGCATGAGCGTGGTCGTGGCGCGGGCAGGGGAGCGGTGGCTGGTCGCCAAGGGGGCGCCCGAGTCGATCCTGTCCGCCTGCACGCAATGCGAAGTCGCCGACGGCAATGCACCGCTCGATGCGTCACGGCGGGCCGCCTGCGAACGCACGTACGAGGCGATGGGCGAGCGCGGCCTGCGCGTGCTCGCGATCGCCTGGCGGCCGGTCGAGGCGCAAGCGCGCTATGCCGTTGCGGACGAGACGGGGCTCGTCCTGGCCGGCTTCGTCTCATTCGTCGATCCGCTCATGCCGGGCGTCGCCCGGGCCTTGCAGGCGCTCGCTCGCGACGGCATTCCGCTGAAAGTGCTCACCGGCGACAACCCGCGCGTGGCGCGCTACACCTGCGAGCAGGCGGGCATCGAACCGGGCCGCGTGGTGACCGGCGACGAACTGCTCGGCATGAGCGAAACCGCGCTGGGCCTGCTGGCCGGACGCACGCGCGTGTTCGCCCAGGTCACGCCCGAGCAGAAGCACCGCATCGTGGTGGCGCTCAAGGCGCGAGGCGAGGTGGTTGGCTTTCTCGGCGACGGCGTCAACGACGCGCCCTCGCTGCACGCGGCCGACGTGGGGATCTCGGTGGCCGATGCGGTCGACATCGCGCGCGACAGCGCCGACATCCTGCTGCGCGAACGCAACCTGGAAGTCCTCCACGCCGGGGTGCTCGAGGGACGCCGCGCGTTCGCGAACGTCATGAAGTACCTCTTCATGGGCACCAGCTCGAACTTCGGCAACATGTTCAGCATGGTCGTCGGTGCGCTGGTGCTGCCGTTTCTGCCGATGCTTCCCTCGCAGATCCTGCTCAACAATTTTCTGTACGACCTCGCGCAGACGACGATTCCCTCGGACAACGTGGACGAGGCCCAATTGCGCGGCCCGCAGCGCTGGAGCGTGCCGCTGATCCGCCGCTTCATGGTCGGCATCGGGCCGGTGAGTTCCCTGTACGACCTGCTCACCTTCTACGTGCTGATCCATGGGCTGCATGCCACGGCCGAGACCTTCCATACCGGCTGGTTCATCGAGTCGCTGGCCACGCAGACGCTGGTGGTGTTCGTCATCCGCACCCGCGGCAACCCGCTGCGCAGCCGCCCGGCCGCGTTGCTGGTGGCCAGCGTGGTGACGGTGGTCGCGCTGGGTCTGGTGTTGCCGTGGACGCCACTCGCCGGCATGTTCGGCTTCGTGCCATTGCCGCCGGCATTCTTCGCCTTCCTGGCCATCGCGACCGGCAGTTACCTGTTGCTCGTGCAGTTGCTCAAACGTCGCTTCATGCGCGCGGCGGAGCCGTCGCGCGCAGCATCCCGCAAGTAGGCCTCCCCCTCGACAGCCACCGCGAGGCCGGCCCGTTTCCTGCGGCCGAGTTCCTTCACGACATCGGGCTGCGCGTCCTTCGATCGGTTGATGTGCATCAACGCCACGCATTGCCATCGACCTAGGTTCCGGTTGCGCGCCAGATGCGCGCGGCAAGACCGAGGGCTGCGGCGAAGTCATGCCGGCAGCCACGCACCGAAATGGAGGACACAATGATTACCCGGAGACAATTCCTGCAGGCGTCGGCATCGTTGGCGCTGGTACCCATGCTTCCGCGCGAAATCATGGGCGCGACCAGCTTGCGCACCCGGCCTTCGTGGCCGGCTTTCCGCGATGGTCCGTTGTATCCGTCGTTCCTCGACGCCGTGCGCAAGATGCGCGCGAACTCCGATTCCACCCGGCCAGGGAGCTGGGCCTACTGGACGAACGTGCACGCGAACTATTGTCCGCACCGCAAACCGTATTTTCTTGCGTGGCACCGTGGTTTCCTGGTGCGCTTCGAGGCGCAGCTGCGCAAGGCCTCCGGCAACAGTGCGCTGGTGCTTCCCTACTGGAACTACTACGAGCACCCGATGATCCCGGCGGAATTTCGCGACTCGACCTCGCCGCTCTACCAGCCCAACCGCACGGGCTCGGACGTGTCCGGTGCCTGCACCCTCGGCGCCTTCGATCCCACCCTGATCAACTTCCAACGAGGCAAGACCGACGCCTTCGAGCCGGCGGTGGAAACCGCGCCGCACAACGGCGTGCACAACCTGATCGGCGGTGCGATGGACAACATTTCCATTTCGCCGCGCGATCCGATCTTCTGGGTGCACCACGCGAACATCGACCGCCTGTGGGACGCCTGGGTGCTCGCCGGGGACGGCCGCCACATGCCGGCCAAGACCGCGAGCTACTGGTCCGGATCGTTCCACTACGGCACCGCGGTCTCGTCGGTGAAGCGGGTGAACACCTACGCGCCCAGCATCCTCGGCTACCGCTACGACGACACGGCCATGCCGGCGAGCCAGCCGAACAACCTGGCCGCGCCACTGCCGTCCATCCAGGAGGTGTTCGCTACGCCACTGGCCGTGCAGGGTGGGTCGCTGGGCGGCGTGGGCGGCCTGGCGCTCGGCCCGCGGTCGGCGCGCGTGCGGATCCCGCTGACCGAGGAAGGGCGCAACCGCGTGCGCAGCCGGGTCACGACCCCGGGGCAGGCCGCCGACGCGGTGCGCATCGTGCTCGATGGCGTCGACCTCACCTCGGCGGGGGCACGGGGCGGCTTCTTCTACAAGATCCTGCTGAACCTGCCGGCCCAGGGGCTGGCGCAACCGGAGCAGACCTATCTGGTCGGCACCCTGGGGCCTTTCGAAATCAGCGTCGCGCGCCATGCGCGGATGATGGCCGGCGGCGGCAGCCCGATGGCCATGAACGGGCCGGTGCGGCTGGTGCTCCCGGCGCGGGACGTACTCAGCCGGATCTGGCCCGAGCCGCTGGACGCCCTCACGGTCAGCTTCGTGCGGGTCGATGCCGGCGGCGCCCCGCAGAGCGATGCCATTGCGATCGATCGCGTGTCGGTGGAGGCCGACTGACCCAAGCCGTGGCGTGTTCCCGTTCCGGGTGCGCCCGGCGGGAACACGCCCCACCGCGCGCCCGGTCGGCAGGCAGACCCTGCGCTGGCACCGAAACCCCAGGGAATCCGGCGGGTTCTTCACGGGAGACGCACGCACCAGTAGCCTCACTCACCCACCATCCTTCCGGGAACGCCTCCAGATGAGCACTACCGCGTGATGTCCGATCTGCTGGTCCAGGCCCTGCTGGCGATCCTGTGCGGCTCGCTGGTCGGTTTCTCGCTCGCGCTGATCGGCGGCGGCGGCTCGATCCTCGCCACGCCGCTGGTGCTCTACGTGGTCGGCGTGCGCGATCCGCACGTGGCGATCGGCACCAGCGCGCTCGCCGTGGCCGCCAACGCGTTCGCCAACCTGGTGCCTCATGCGCGTGCCGGCAATGTGCGCTGGAAGGTGGCCTTCGTGTTCGCGGCGAGCGGCGTGGTCGGCGCGTTCCTGGGCTCGAGCCTGGGCAAGGCGATCAACGGCAGGCACCTGCTGGTGCTGTTCGCGCTGCTCATGCTGGTGGTCGCCGCGCTGATGGTGCGCGGACGCGGGCGGGGCGGGGCGGACCGCTACCCGCGGCCGCACATGTGGCCGCGGCTGGGTGCGGTCGGATTGGGCGCGGGCGGCCTGGCGGGCTTCTTC
>NZ_DASSES010000106.1:0-11960 GCF_035695185.1 Frateuria sp. | reverse complement strand
TTTCTTCGCCAACTCACCGATGCGCATGGCTTGACCCTGTAGCCGCTACGGACCTTAGTCTAGTGGAACCGTCTTGATCGAGGGCCGGCGATGGCTTGCTGTGAGTGCGAATCGACCAGCCAAGCCCTGGTCCAGTCCAGGGCACAGCGCCGTGTGCTGTGGGTCGTGCTGGCGATCAACGTCGCCATCTTTGTGGCTGAGTTTGGCGCGGGCGTTTGGGCCGACTCAACGGCCCTGCAAGGCGACTCGCTGGACAGCTTGGGGGACGCCTTGGTGTACGGGCTGAGCTTGGTGGTGCTGGGGCGGTCACTGCGCGCCCGTGCCGGAGCAGCTCTGGTCAAGGGCGGCATCCAACTCGGCTTCGCCGGCGCCGTGCTTGCCGAAGTACTGCACAAACTAATCGCGGGCTCCGAACCCTTGCCGGCGGTGATGGCGGCGGCCGCCGGGCTGGCGCTGATCGCCAACATTACCTGCCTGGCACTGCTCACGCGCTTCCGGGGCGACGACATCAACATGCGATCGGTGTGGCTGTGCTCCCGCAACGACGTGATCGGCAATGTCGGCGTGCTGCTCACCACGGTACTTATCGCCTGGAGCGGTTGGCGGTGGCTGGATTTGGCCTTTGGTGCAGGCTTGGCCGTGCTTTTTCTGCGCACTGGTATCGAGGTGCTGGGTACCGCGTGGCCGCAGTTCCGTCCCCGAACCGGCGCACTATCGCGTGAGCCCTAAGCGAAGGCCACCTCCGGCGGCTATACTGCAGGAATGATAACGACTCGCATTCGCAGTATCTTACGAGGCGGCCTGGTCCTGGCCGTGCTGGCCGGCGGCGCCCTCACGCCAGTCCTCGCCCAGGACACCGCTTCGACCGTACCCCAGACGTGGCAAATGCTCGACTACCTGGCTACCGACTACGCCGGTGCGGTCAAGAACGGAGCGGTCCTGAGCACCTCGGAATACGCCGAGATGCGCGAGTTCACCGCAACGGCACGCCAGCGCATCCAGTCGCTGCCGCCCACGGCCGCGACACCCGCACTCGTAGCCCAGGCGAACGGTTTGATCGCGTCGATCGAGGCCAAGGCGCCGCCGGCCCAGGTGTCGCAGGAGGCGCATGCTTTGGCCGACGCCTTGCTGAAGGCGTATCCGGTACCCACCGCACCCGAGCATGCCCCGGACCTGGCCCGTGGCGCCACGCTGTACCAGAGCCAATGCGCCGTATGCCATGGCGCGACGGGGCGTGGGGATGGCCCTGCGGGCTTGCAACTGGACCCGCGCCCAGTGAACTTCACCGATCAGACCCGTGCGGACCAGCGTAGTGCATTGTCGCTCTACGAGGTGATCAGCCAAGGCGTCCAAGGCACGCCGATGGCTAGCTACGCCACGCGGCTATCGTCGAGCGACCGCTGGGCGTTGGCTTATTACGTGGGTTCGCTTGCCTACACCAAGGAAGCTCGCGCGGGTGCCGAGGCTTGGCAGCATGACCCTGCCGCCCGCGCCCAGATTTCGGATCTGAAAGATCTGTCGCAGGCCCGTGTGGCACAACTGGCACCGGTGCTAGGCATGGCGCCGGCGCGTGCCATTCTCGGCTACCTGCGTGCGCATCCCGATGCCGTGCAGCACGCGTTGACGGGGTTGCCGCTGGCCCGCGGGCGGGTGGCCGCGAGCGTGGCGGCTTACCGGTCGGGCGCAAAAGCGGAAGCGGCCCAACTGGCGCTTTCCGCCTACCTCGACGGCGTCGAGCCCGTGGAGCCGCAGCTCGATGCCCGCGACAGTGCGTTGCGCGCCCAATTGGAGACCGCGATGGGTGCGTTCCGCACCACGCTGTCCAGCGGCGCGCCCTTGGGCACCGTGGTTAAGCAGGCCGGCGAGGTGGACGCCTTGCTGGCTCAGGCGCAGACCGTTACTGCTGAGGGCAGCGACGATCCCATCGCCACCTTCCTGGGGGCCTTCACGATCCTGGTGCGCGAAGGCTTGGAGGCGTTGCTGGTCGTCGTCGCCTTGCTGGCGTTTCTGCGCAAGGCTGAGCGGCCACACGCCGTGCGTTACGTGCACGCCGGCTGGGTGCTCGCGCTGGTGGCCGGCGGCATTACCTGGGCGATCGCCAGCTATGCAATTTCCATCAGCGGGGCCGGACGCGAGCTGACCGAGGGTCTTTCCTCACTCTTCGCCGCGGCTGTGTTGCTGAGTGTCGGCCTGTGGATGCACCAAAAAAGCATCGGCGGACGTTGGCAGGCGTATTTGAAGGAGAAGATGACGATGGCGCTCAACCAGCGTTCGGCCTGGTTCCTGTTCGGCCTGGCGTTCATCTCGGTGTATCGCGAGGTCTTTGAGACCATCCTGTTCTACGCGGCCCTGTGGAGCGAAGGACAGGAGGTATGGTTGCTCAGCGGCATCGCCGCTGGTGCGCTGGTGCTGATCCTCATCGCCTGGGTGCTTATGCGTACCAGCCGGCGCCTGCCGATCGGCACGTTCTTCTCGGCCAGCTCGGCCCTGATCGCCGTCCTCGCCGTGGTGTTGGCGGGCAAGGGCATGGCCGCGTTGCAGGAAGCGGGCTGGGTGCCGGTCAGCATCGCGCCGGTGCCACACATCGAACTGCTGGGCATCTATTCCAGTTGGCAACCGCTTGCAGCGCAGGCCCTTGTCATCCTGCTGTTGGCCGCGGGTTTTCTGGTCAATGTCATGCGAGGGCGAGAGGCGTCGACTGGAAACCGGGTTCCCGTCGCGGAAACGAACGACAGATGACCGACCATGGCTGAATGCGGTTGCCACGCGGAAGCGAGCAACGAAGCCGAGCGACGCATTCTGCGCCTTGCGCTGGCGTTGAACGCAAGCATGTTCGTCATCGGAGCCCTCGCCGGGTGGCTTGCGCAATCGATGGCCTGATTGCCGATTCGCTGGACATGTTCGCCGATGCCTGCGCGTACATTGCGCTGGCGGCGTGGCAGCGTAGCGCCTTCTTCAAGGCTCAGGCGGCGGCGTTGAGCGGAGCGGTACTCCTGCTTCTGGGAATAGGCACCCTGGGCGGCGCGGTGTGGCGTCTGCTAATGGGCAGCCATCCCGAGGGCGTCTGGATGATAGTCGTGGCGTTCGTCGCCTTCCTGGTCAACAGCACGGTCCTACGACTGCTTCGGCGTTTTAGCCGTGGCGAAGTCCACCTGCGTGCCACGTGGTTGTTCACGCGGGTCGACGTAGTGGCGAACCTGGCGGTAATTCTCTCCGGTGGTCTGGTGCTGTGGTTAGGCCATCCCGCGCCTGATCTGATCATTGGGGCGGCGATCGCGCTCTACATTCTCAAGGAAGCGCTCGGCATTCTCCGTGAGGCCCGTGAGGCGCGCGCCAGCGCACCGACTTCTTCGATGCGGCCATGACGCCTCATCTCATTCAAGCCCTCGCCGCCGAAATGTATCGGTGGGATCTGAGGTGGTTTCATGCGATTCATCCCACGATGGCGCCGTCGACGACGATGCGGCTGTGGGCGCGCGGCTTGGCAGACGGGCCGCTGCTGATGACGGCGGGCCTGCTGGGTTGGATGCTGGTCACTCCACGCCGTTCCTTGCGCTGGCTCGCGTGTCGCGTCATGGCCGTGGCGGGTGTCGCCCTGGTGGTGAACGCGCTGGTGGCCCTGGTCTGGGATCGGCCGCGTCCCTTCGTGGCGGGCATCGGGCACGCGTGGATGAGCCATGCCGCGACCGGCAGTTTTCCCAGCGATCACCTGACCCTGCAGTGGACCATCGCCGGCCTGCTTCTATGGGACGGCCGTACCCGGTGGTGGGGTGTCGTGGTGGCGCTGCTCGGCCTGCCGATGGCGTGGGCACGCATCTATCTGGGCGTGCATTATCCGGGCGACATGGTGGGCGCCCTTGCCATGGCTGTCTTGGTGGTGGCGAGTTGCGGGGTCGTGCGCAACCGCTTGCCTGCCCCTGCCGAGCAGCTCCGCGCTCAAGTGGACTAGGCGGTCCCTTTCGACTCGAACGCACAACTCTTTGGATCGAGCGAGGAACGATGCCCGTGATCGGTCTGAAGCGTCGTGTGCAGGATCTTGAAGCGGTCGTGCAGCATCGCTTCGACCCGCCCGCGCACCTCGTGGCAATCGATATCCTCGTGGACGACGAGATGCCCCGATAGCGCGGGCATGCCGGAGGTGACCTCCCACACGTGCAGGTCATCCAGCCGTACCACGTCCGGCTCCTCACAGATCGCGTTGGCGATGGCTTCCGGGTCGAGCCCGCGCGGCGCCGCTTCCAGGAAGATGCGGCCAGAGTCGCGCACCAGACCGATGCCTGCCTTGAGCATGAGTCCGGCAACGACCAGTGCGGCCAGTGCATCGACGCGGTCCCAACCGGTCCACCAGATAATGGCGCCGGCGATGGCGGTGGCGATGAAGGCGTAGAGATCGGTGAGGATGTGCTGGAAACTGCCTTCCACATTGAGGCTCTGGCGGTTGGCTTTGCTCATCGTCCACACGGCGAGCAGGTTCACGCCAATACCGACTACGGCGATGACCGTGACCAGCACGCCTTCCACCTGCGGCGGATGGATCAACCGACGCACGGCCTCGACGACAAACCACACCGAGAGCAGGAGCAGCGTCAGACCGTTGGCCTGGGCGCTCAAGATTTCCACCCGCTTGAGCCCGTAGGTATAGCTGCCGGTGGCTGGACGCGCGGCCAGACGCATGGCGACCAGCGCCAGGGCGATGGAGCCGACGTCGGTGAGCATGTGGCCGGCATCGGAGATCAGCGCCAGCGACTTGGCGAGGATGCCCACGACCACCTCGGTGGCCATGAAGCCCAGCAACAGCAACAGCGCAATGACCAGGTAGCGCTTGTCCGCATCCTTGGCGACGCCATGGCTGTGGTCGTGATGATGGCCGTGGTCGTGGCTGTGTGGGGACGTATCGCTCATGGGGTTCTCCGGAGGCGGAGGCCACCTTACGCGGCCGCCGCGGTGTTATGTCATCACGCACGAAGAGGCGGCGCGCCGCGCCGCCCTTGCATCAGTCCGTGCGCCCGTCGATCGGCCAGGCGTGATCGACGGTGCTCTGGTACACCCAGCCGGCCACGGTCTGGCCGGTGCGTCCGTGCAGCCGGATGAGCCCGACGGCGCGTTCGGCTTGCTCGTCCTCGCAGAACACTTCGAGCTTGACCTCGTTGGTGACGCGGTCGCCGATCTCGATGGAGTAGTTCTGCTCTCGATCGCTCAGTGCTCGCAGCAACCCCTTGACGTCGATGATGGACAGGTGGCGAAAGCCCGCCTGTTCCAACGCATGGACGATGTCGGCGATGCGCCCGCGGTGAATGAACGCTTTGACTTCTTTCACGGTTGGGTCTCCTGTTGGGCCAGGCGTCGCGCGGCACGCTCTTCGATCCAGTCGTAGAGCACCGGCAGCAGCACGAGGGTGAGCAAGGTGGAGGTGATCAGGCCGCCGACCACCACGGTGGCGAGCGGGCGCTGGGTCTCGGCGCCGACGCCGCTGGAGAGCAGCATCGGCACCAGGCCGAGGATCGCCACACTGGCGGTCATCATCACCGGACGCATGCGCAAGGCGGTTCCGCGGATCACGGCCTCGCGTACGGGCAGGCCCTTCTCACGCTGCTCGTTCAAGAAGCTCACCAGCACGATGCCGTTCAACATCGCCACACCGAACACCGCGATGAAGCCGATCGCCGAGGGCACCGACAGGTATTGCCCGGTGATCGCCAGGCCGACGATGCCGCCGATGGTGGCGAACGGCACGTTGGCAAGGATCAGTCCCGCGTACTTGACCGAGTTGAAGGCGGTGTAGAGCAGCACGAAGATGAAGAAGATCGTCGCCGGCACGATCAGCGACAGCCGCTTCAGTGCGCGTTGCTGGTTCTCGAACGCGCCGCCCCATTCGACGTAGTAGCCGGTCGGCAGCTTCACCTGCTGGGCGATCTTCGCGTTGGCGTCCTTGACGAAGCCGTCGATGTCGCGGCCGCGCACGTCCATCTGGATCACCGCGTAGCGCTGCAACTGCTCGCGGCGGATGAACGAGTAGCCTTCCGCATCGCTGACCTTGGCGACCTGCGCCAGGCGCACGATGGCGCCGTTGGACGTGCGCAGCGGAATGCGCTCGATCGCCTGCAACGAGGCCTTGTCGTCCTTGTCCAGCCGCACGGTGATGTCGAAGCGCCGGACGCCGTCGAGCAGGGTGGAGACCGGTTCGCCGCCGATGCCGTTCTTGACCACGGTGAGCACGTCGTCGGCGTTGAGCCCGTATCGCGCCAGCGCATCGCGGTCGACCTGGATACGGATCTGCGGCTTGCCGATGTTCGCTTCCAGTGCGAGGTCCGCCACGCCGGGAACACCGGCCAGCACGTCCTTGATCCGGCCGCTTAGCCGGTCGAGCTCACCCAGATCGTCGCCGTAGAGCTTCAACGCCAGGGTGGCGCGCACGCCGGAGATCAGCTCCTCGATGCGCATCTGGATCGGCTGCGTGTAGCTCACCACCGCGGTGGGCAGCGCGGCGGTCAACTCCTTCTGCATGTCCTCCTCGATGCTTTCCAGCGTCTGCCCATCGCGCCACTGGTCCTTGGGCTTGAGCGGCGTGTACACCTCCATGTAGTTGACGTCCGCCGTCTCACCCTTCTCGGCGCGGCCGATCATCGCCAGCGTGGTTTCCACTTCGGGAAACTTCTGCTTGATCAGCGTGGCGACCTGCTTGGAGATGTCGATCGATTCGTCCAGCGAGGCCGAGGGAATGGAGGTGATGCGCCACATGATCGCGCCCTCCTTGAGGTTGGGCATGAACTCCTTGCCCAGGAAGGGGAACAGCGCCAGGCTGCCAACCAGCGCCGCACCGGCGATGGCGAGCACGATCTTGCGGCGGGCCAGTGACCAGGCCAGCACCGTGGCGTAGTGGCGCTTGAGGAAGGCCACCAGGCGTGTGTCCTTCTCCTCCTTGGGCTTGAGCACCAGCGCGGCGAGCACCGGGATCAGCGTCAGCGCGAGCAGCAGGGAGCCGCCCATGGCGAAGCTGATGTTGAAGGCCATCGGCTTGAACATCTTGCCTTCGAGCCCCTGCAGGCTGAACAGCGGCAGGAACACCACGATGATGATGAGGATGGCGAACGCCACCGGGTTGGCGACCTCACGGGCGGCCGCCAGCACGGCAGCCGTGCGGTCCACCGGCAATCCGTGCGCCTTGCGCTCGGCCATGATGCGGAAGGCGTTCTCCACCATGACCACCGCGCCGTCCACCATCATGCCGATGCCGATCGCCAGGCCAGCCAGCGACATCAGGTTGGCCGAAAGGCCGACTTGGTTCATGCAGATGAAGGCGATCAGCATGGCGAGCGGCAAGGCCACCACCACGACCAGTGCGCTGCGGAACTCGCCCAGGAACAGGAAGAGGATGATCGCGACCAGGATCGAGCCTTCGATCAGCGCCCGCACCGCGGTTTCCACCGCCGCGTTGACCAGCTCGGTGCGTTCGTACACCGGCTTGACCACCACGCCCGGCGGCAACGCCTGCTTGACCGTGTCGAGCTTGGCCTTGACCGCATCGACTACGCTCTTGGCGTTCTCGCCGATGCGTGCCAGCGCCTGGCCCATCACCACTTCCTTGCCGTCGCGGGTGACCGCCCCGGTGCGCGGTGCGCCGGCTTCGACGATGTCGGCGACGTCGCGCACGTAGACAGGTGTGCCGTCCTCGCTCTTGAGCACGATGCTGCCGATGTCCTTGGCGTCCTGCACTAGACCCAGACCACGCACGAGGTACTGCTCGCGGCCGACGTCGATGAAGTTGCCGCCCACTTGCGCGTTGTTCGCCTGCAAGGCCTCGATCACGTCCTTGAAGCCCAGCCCGTGGGCGATCAGCTTCATCGGATCGATGCGCACCTGGTACTGCTTCTCTTGACCGCCCCAGGAGGTGACATCGTCCACGCCCGGCGCGGTGCGCAGGATCAGGCGGATGGTCCAGTCCTGCAGCGTGCGCAGGTCCATGTCGTTGGGTGCCTTGGCGGCATCCTTGAGCTTGGCGTCGGCGCGTTCGACGGTGTACCAGAACACCTGGCCCAGGCCCGATGTGTTCGGACCCATCTCCGGCTTGCCGTAGCCGGCCGGCAGGCGGTCGCCCACCTGTTGCAGCCGTTCGTTGACGAGCTGGCGGGCGAAGTAGATGTCCATGTCGTCATCGAAGTAGACCGACACATAGGACAGGCCGAACAGGCTGACCGAGCGGATCTGCTGCACCTTCGGCAGGCCGGCGAGGGCCGACTCGACCGGCGTCGTGAGCAGCTGCTCCACATCCTCGGCCGCCAGGCCAGAGGCTTCGGTGTAGACGTTGACCTGCACCGGCGTGACGTCCGGGAAGGCATCGATGGGAAGCTGGCGCACGGCCTGGAAGCCGAGGAAGCCGATCACTGCGAAGGCGATCAGCACGAGCACCTTGTAGCGCAGGGAGAGTTCGACGAGGCGTTCGAGCATCATTCCTCTCCCAGTTGCGAGCGCAACAACCGCGCCTTCAGGGCGAAGGCGCCCTTGCGCACGTAGGTGTCGCCGGGCTTGAGGCCCTGGGTGATGACGGTCCAGCCGTCACGGGTATCGCCGGTGACCACCGGTGCCGGCTCGAACTGACCTTTCCCCTTGGCCAGGAACACGGTGGGCTGGTTCTGCAGCAGGACGATCGCTTCGGCGGGTACCGCCAGCGCGTGGGAACTGCCGCCGACGGCCAGGCGCGCCTCGACCAGCTCGCCCGGGTGCAGCAGGTCCTTGCGGTTGTCGACCTCGATACGCACGGGCACCGTGCGGGTGCGTTCGTTGGTCTGGTGCGAGCGCTGCACCACGGTGCCGGAAAGGGAGGTGTCGTGTGCGATCACGCGGGCCTGGCCGCCGGCCTCGATCCGCTCGGCGTCGGCGGGCGCAAGCTGCGCCTCGACCCACACCGAATCTTCCTTGACCAGGGTGAACAGCGTGCGGCCGGGTTCGACGCGTTCGCCGACCAGAAAGTCATCGGTGGTGACACGGCCAGCAGCCGGCGCCAGCAGCTCGAAGCTGCCGTCGGCGGCCGCCGAGCCTTTGCGCAGCAGCGCGGTGATCTGTCCTTCCGACAGGCCGTAGGCGCGCAGCTTGCCGCGGGCCTGGTCACGCGCAACCTTGGCTTCGTTGTAGCGGCGGGCCGAGACGGCCTGCGGACCCAGCGCGGCGATGCGCTGCCAATCCTGCGCGGCCACGATCAGCGCGCCTTGGGTTTCCGCCACTTCGACGCTGGAGAGCACGACCAGCGGATCGCCGGCCTTCACCACGTCGCCGAGCTTGGCCTTGCGGGCCAGTACCTGCGATTCCACCCGCGGCGAGACCAGCACCGTGGAATAGGCGTCCGCCTTCACCTCGCCGGGCGCCTTCAGCTCGTCGGTCAACGTGCGCGGCGCGGCTTTGGCGAGCACGATGCCCGCCTCCTGTAGGGCTTTGGCATCCAGCGCCAGCGGATCGGCGGGCGCCGGCTCCTGGGCCAGGGCCGGCGCGGCCAGCGCGGCCAACAAGGCCCAGCCAAGAAGGTGTCGTTGCATGTTCGTCTTTTTCATCGGGAAGCATCCTGTGGGCGGCCATCGATCCAGTCGGCGAGGCGGCCGGCAGCGGTGAGGTAATCGAACCAGGCCTGCCAGGCCTGGCTTTCCAGCTCCTGGCCGGACAGTGCGGTGTCCAGGCTCTGCTTGAGCTGCACGAGGTAGTCGGAGGTGCTGATCTCGCCGGCGCGCCAGAGCTTTTCCAGCAGCGTGGTGCGGTCCTCGAAGGCGGCTGCGCGACCGTGGCGGAACGCCCCGGCAGCAGAGCGCAAGGCGCTGTAGCGTGCCTGCGCCTCCTGCAGCGCAGCACGCGCCGTCTGCTCCTGTGCCCGCACGTTGGCGCTCGCGGCATCGGCTTCGGCGTTGGCTGCCAGCACCTCGGCCCGGCCCGTATTGAGCACGGGCAAGGGGATGGACACGGCCAGGCCAATCACTTGATCGGTACGCGGGCCGCTGCGGACCTGGCCACCGGTGAGGCTCAGTGTGGGATCGGGAATGCGGGCGCGCCGCGCGACCTTGACACCGGCCTCGGCGCTTGCGAGTTCGGCCCGTGCCTGGGTGAGTTGCGGCAACTCGTCGAGCGGACGTGGCGCGATGCTCGCGGCGTCCGGCGGGAGGGCCTTGGGCAGCGGCGGCAAGTCCGCGCTACCGCTGGCTTGGCCGCTGATCGCCAGCAGCGCCGCACGCGCGGCGGCCTCGTTGCCCTCCAGCGTCGCCTGCTGGACCTGGGCCTCGCCGAGGGCGAGGCCGGCCAGGTCCCGCTCCGGGCTGCTGATGTCACCGACCTTGAGCCGCTGGGCGGCCAGCGTGTCGAAGCGCTGCATCAGCGCGAGCCGTTGGCGTCCGAGTTCCGCTTGGCGCTCCGCCAGCGAAGCGGTCGACCAGGCGGTCAGCCAGCGTGTCGCGATGTCGCGCCGCAGGAGCGCATAGCCCGCCTCGCTGGCGTGCAGCTCCGCCGCGCCCTGGCTCGCACGGGCCCGGCGCTTGCCGGAAAGATCCAACGCCAGGCTGACGCCGGCGGTACGCCGATCCACGTCGGCGTTCTCGGCGGCCAGATCGAGCGAGGGGTTGTACAGCGGCTGCGCGGCCGCCTGCGCTCGCGCCCGGGCGGCATCGAGCTCGGCACGCGCGGCTTGCACTTGGGGACTGGCGTCCCAGACGCGGCGTATCGCCACCTGTAACGCGCCGGGCGCGGTTATCGCTACCGCGGTAGTGGACGAAGGGGAAAGGGATTGATCGGGTCGCGGCGCGGCGTGCAACGCCAGCGCGGACAACAAACACGCGGCACCCACGGGCACCAGACGCAAAACAGCCATACAGCCATCTCCTGAAAAAACGTTCACGGGCGAGGCAGCCGCAAGGCGGCTACCTCAGGACGGGAGCGATTTCAGGCGATTGGAGGGCGCAACAGCGAGCCGGTGACGGCTGGCACCCATCCGGACGAAAGGGCGGGTACAGGGAGCTGGGGCTCCTGCGCGAGGGCAGGTGTTGCCGCACTGGAGGGCAAGGTCATCGAGTGGGCGCAGGCGCAATGGCAACGACTGCCTTCGCCCAGCCAACAGGTGCCATCGTCGCTTGCCGAGGGTGCGTCGATGGCGAGGTCAGGTGAGGTGTCGAGAGGGGCTATTGCCGTGGAGTCTGCCGCACGAGAGGTGCCCGGACCATCGGCCAGGCACACGGTACCCGTAGCAAACTTGACCAGCAGCACGAACACGGCCAACACCCACAGGCCGCGGTGGCGGCGCAGTCGGGTCAGCAGTGGCGTGGCGTGCGGAGGCATCCCTTGATGCTAAGCGGCGCTCACGCCGTTACACAATCGCATGCGGTCGTTTGACGCGACCAGACGGCACCTTTACCCTCGCCGCTCCCTTGGGGAGTAGCCGCCTTCGTATCCAGAAGGGGTCGCGTCAACACACTTGGCCCCATGGCCATGGCGCAACCGGTCATAAGCGACTTGGCAAGACCATTGGTACCTGCGTTCGTCCCGGTCGGGCGAGAGCGCAGGCGCCATTGGCTTTTTCGCCCGGCCCAAGGTTCCTCGATGCAAAGCTTGTTGCTAACGCTGGCCTTCCTCTTGGGCTCGGCTGTCGTGATCTATCTCGCCTGCGAATACTTCGTCAATGGCGTGGAATGGGTGGGGCGCAAGCTCGCCGTCGGCCAGCAGGCCACGGGCTCCATCCTTGCCGCCTTCGGCACTGCGTTGCCCGAGAGCGTGGTTACCTTCATCGCCGTGGTTTTCGGCGCCGACGCCAGCCAGAAGGCGATCGGTGTGGGCGCGGCGCTCGGTGGTCCCCTGGTACTGGCTACGATCGCCTACGCGGTGGTGGGCGCCACCTTGCTTGCGACCCGTAAGTCGTTGCCGCAGACCGAAGCAGTTGCGCGCCAGTTCAAGCGCCTGGCGCACGACCAAGGCTGGTTCCTTGCCATCTTCCTGGT